>CAYVRL010000355.1:0-3007 GCA_964454065.1 uncultured Planctomycetales bacterium
AGGTCGTGTTCTGGCTCTCCCAGTGGAAGATCTCCGGGGAGATCGCGTAGTCCCGGTACATCGTCCGCGGGGAGTAATCCTTCTCGGCCTTCTGCAGGGTGACGAAGAAGAGGTCGGTATCCGTGGGCGGGTGATAGCGGACTCCCGCTTGGACTTCGTTCGTGATTCCGAAGGCGGCCAGGATCTGGGCCTGACTGTAGCGGCAATGGATGTGGAGAGGAACGCCGTCCCGGCCCGGAAGGGGGATCGGCACGTGTTGGACCGCCTCGCGCAAGGCTTCGACGAGCTGGGCGAGTTCGGAGCGGAGCAGGGGGTCCTCGGTCAAGCGCTCGGCGAGGGCTCGAGGGGCGTCGGGGTGGCGATTCCGAAGTAGAGTGGCCGCCAGCAGGAGGGCGGCCTTGCCGTGTACGGGATCCGCCACTCGTTCGGGATCGGCCAGGATCCTGCCCCAGGCAGCCAGGAGTTCGGGGTCGTCCACGTGTCGGAGGCGGGCGACCGCGTTCCACTCCCGATTCCCCGGGGGAGGAGGAGCGAAGCCGACTTCGGCGCGCAGCGCGGTCCAGCTTCGCCCCGCTCGGGAGTAGAGTTCGTCGATCGTGATCCCGGATTCGCGCAGGAAGTCGGCGAGAGAGAGGTCCTTTCCCTTGCTCCGCAATTCCTCCGCCAGCCAGCGCCAGGAGTCCCGCGTACTCTGGCGGATGTTCTCCAGAATCCGTTGCTGGGCCACGGGGTCGAGCCTCACCGCGCAGCCGGGGGGGAGGCACGGGAAGGATTCGGCCACCTGGCTCGCGACGCGATGGCGTCCGCCCCCGGTCAGGGTCCGGAAGATGGCGGCCCACGGATAGCGCCGATGGGACTGGCCGATGAAGTCCAGGACGGTCAGACACTCCTTGCCCTCCGCGTGGCGGAGACCACGGCCGAGTTGCTGCTGGAAGAGGAGCGCGCTCTGAGTCGGGCGGAGTAGCAACAGGGTGTCCACCTCGGGCAGGTCCACCCCCTCGTTGAACAGGTTCACCGCGAAGAGGACTTGGAGCTCCCCGCTGCGGAGCCGTTGGATGGCTCTGGCCCGATCCGCAGCTTCGGTCTCCCCGTTCACGGCTTCGGCGCGATACCCATAGCCACGGAATCGCTGGGCCATGAACTCGGCGTGAGCCACGGATACGCAGAAACCCAGGGCGCGCATCCGTTTCGGATCCGCGATCTTCTCGAGGATTTGCTGATGGACCAGACGAGCGCGGATGTCGTTGCCGGTGAGGACGTCGTCGAGCTGCTGCAGATCGTAGCCGGACCGGCTCCAACGCAGACGCCTCAAATCGGTGTCGTCGGCGATGCCGAAGTACTGGAAGGGGCAGAGCAGACCGCGTTCGAGAGCGTCCCAGAGCCTGAGTTCGGCGGTGATCCGGCCGGCGAAGAAGGTGTCCTGGACCCAGAGTCCATCCGTGCGCTCCGGGGTGGCGGTGAGGCCGAGGAGCTCTTGCGGACGGAGGTGATCGAGGAGGCGCCGGTAGCTTCGGGCTTCGGCGTGATGGAACTCGTCCACGATCAGCACCTCGAAGGATTCGGGTGGGAGGGCGGTCGAGGGGATTCGGTGGAGGGATTGGATGGAGGCGAAGACCTGTCGGCCCTTGCGTGGTGTTTCCCCCGCGACCAGGAGTTCGCCGAAGCACGGGTCGCGCAGCACGGCGCGGAAGGCCCGCAGGCTCTGTTCGAGGATTTCCTTGCGGTGGGCGACGAAGAGCAGGGAGGGCCGCGGAGCACCCGGGCGTTCCCGCTGCCGACGAGCCGCGAGGCGGGCGTAGTCGAAGGCGGCCACCATCGTCTTGCCGGTTCCCGTTGCGGCGACCACGAGGTTCCGATGGCGATGATGGAGTCGTCGCGCGACGGCCAGGCGCTCCAGGATTTCCTCCTGGAAGGGCCAGGGACGGATTTCCAGTCCCAAGAGGATCTCTCCGGGCCCGTAGCCCTCGCGACCGCCTCCCTGTCCTTGGACCGCGATTCGAAATTCTTCCTGGACGAGGGGGTCGTTCCAGGCCCGGAATTCGACGTCTTCCCAGTAGCTCTCGAAGGTCGCCGCGAATCGCTCCAGGACGGCTGGATTCTCCACCGCGCTGAAGCGGACGTTCCACTCGAGACCGTCCAGCAGCGCGGCGCTGGACAGGTTGGAGGAGCCGACGAAGGCGGTGGAGAAGCCGCTCTTCCGGTGCAGGAGCCAGGCCTTCGCGTGGAGACGGGTCCTCCTCGTGTCGAGGGAGACCTTCACCTCGGCTCCCATTTCGGCCAGGGCATTCAGGACCTTGGGGTCGGTGGCCCCACAGTAGGCAGTGGTGAGGACGCGGATGCGACCGTCACGGGAACGAAGTTCGCCCAAGGCTTCGCGGAGGATCCGGAAGCCGCTCCATTTCAAGAAGGAACAGATCAGATCGGTGGCATCCGCCGAGGCCAATTCCCTCGCGAGGACCGCCCCGAGGCCTTTCTCGCCCCGGGCGTTCACCAGCAACTCGGTCAGGGAGAGGGGAATGCCAGGATCGGGAGGAAGTCCTCCTCCCGCTTCGTTCAAGGCCGAGGTGGGGTGCGCAACGGCGCGCAATTCGGCGATTCGATCCGCCAGGTGGTCCTCTTCCACCAGGACGGAACCGACGCGTAGCTCGAGCAGGGAAAGGATTTCGTCCACCAGCCGCTTCGAATCCTCGCGTCGGTCCTCGCCGAAGGAGGAAAAGACGCGGAGAAGATGAGGAACGAGGAATCGGACCAAGGTGGCGGGGAGTTCGGAGGGATCCACCTGGGCGATTTCCGCCTTCACCTCCAATCGGTCGAGAAGTCGAGCGAGACGGCGGTCGAGGAGTCGTTCGTAGCGTCCGGGCGGGAGTTGCTCCATCGCGCTCTGGAGAGCTTAGCCGCGCACGGAGCGGGCATCACTCCTTGATCCGAGTCGTGGATGAGGCTAGAAGAAGAAATGGCTTCTTGGCCCGGAATGGGGGTTCGGGGTGTCCTGAACCCCTGAACCCCT
>CAYVRL010000356.1:0-3001 GCA_964454065.1 uncultured Planctomycetales bacterium
AGGGAATCGGCTCCGAGTCCCACTAATCGCCCGCGTCGATCCACAGACGCAGCTCGCGGCGGGTCAATCGCCGATCGGGCCCGGGGGCCAGGACCCAGACGGGTTGGGGGGAGTCGCGGCCGGCCTTCCGCGCGGCGGCGCGGAGGCGCGCGACGGCGACGCGAGTCGGCAAATCGGTGCCGGTCGTCCAGCGCAGGTAGAGACCCGCGGGCAGGCGCAGCGTGTGGCAACCGGGGGGGAGGGTCCTGGGGGCCTTGCCGAGCAGGAGCGCAGCGCTGGAGGTGGGCCGTCCCCCGCGCCACAAGCGCCAGAGCTGCGTGGAGACCACCCCCTCGGCGGCCAGCTCGCGTTGCCAGGAGCCGTCCGGGGGGCCTTCGAGGAAGTCCCGGGCCGACAGGCGAACGACTCCGGTACTGCCGGTCGCGGGGGTGATCCGGGTCGGGGAAGGACTCGAATCCGTCGCTTCGGTTCGTTCCGCAAGGATCCAACTCGCCTGCGGTGGCGTGCTGCCGGGGGGGCGGAAGGCCAGATCCAGGATCAGGACCTGCGAACGGATTTCCGCGAAGCGCTCGATCTGGGCCGATTCCCCTTCGTCCGCTGGGGATCCGGCCTGGGACCAACGCCATTCATGGGCCTGGAGTCGCCCATCCTCACCCGTTCGCCAGTCGGCGAGTTCCAGCCGGATCCCGGCATAGAACGCGTGAGCCGGGAGCCCGGTCTCGTCCAAGCTCAGCTCCAGCGGGCCATCGGGACCCGAAAGTCGCAGACGGCGCGCGGCGGCGGGCCGGGTCTCCAGCGCGGCGCGGAAATCCCAGGGCCAGCGCAGCAGCGACCAGCGCAACCAACACTGGGAGGCGAAGGGATCCGGGGGGATGGCCGGGAACTCGGCCGAGTCCGGGGAGCTGGCCCAGGCGTGCTTCCGGTCGGCGAGCAGATAGAGGCGCTTGCGATCCCCCGCGCGCACCTCGTAGCGAAGGCGCGCCGGACCGCCGACCTCGACCCGGGCCTCCTGCTCCAGGGGCTTGCCCTCGGGACGGGGAAAGGAGACCCGGCCCCGTAGGAGATAGTGTTGAGCCGGTCGTTCCGGGGGCGCGAGGGGGCAAGCGCGGGCGTGACAAGCAGCGCGGTATGCGTTCTCCCCTCGTACCGGGGGGAGCCGCGTCACCTGCCCCGCCGCCGCGAGCAGGAAGGCGCTCAGCACCCTCGCTCCCTCCAGGCTCGTAGGCGCTCCACCGCGTCGCGCAGGGTGGCGAGCCGCTTCGAATAGCAGAAACGCAGGTAGCGGCGTCCGTCCTGGGGGCGGGCGTAGAAGGAAGAGCCGGGCACGGTGGCCACCCCGGCCTCGCGCACCAGTCGCAGCGCGAACTCGGCGGAACCCTCGCCGGGGCGCAGGAAGGTCTCGCAGTCGGCCATCACGTAGTAGGCGCCCTCGGGCGCTTCGCAGGCGAAACCGGCCGCTTGCAGGCCGCCGATCAGGACTTCCCGCCGCGCGCGGTAGTCGGCCAGGAGTTCGTCGAAGTAAGCGTCCTCCCAGGCCAGGGCCTCGGCGATCGCTTCCTGCAAGGGCGCGGGCGCCCCCACGGTCAGGAAATCGTGCACCTTGCGCACCCCGCCGGTCAGCGCGGGCGGACTCACCACCCAACCGATCCGCCAGCCGGTGACACTGAAGGTCTTCGAGGCCCCGCTGATCATCAGCGTCCTTTCGGCCATTCCCTCGAATCCATAGGGGCTGCGGTGCGGGCCGGTGTAGAGGATCTCCTCGTAGATCTCGTCGGTGTAGAGCAGCAGATCGTGCTCGCGGACGAGCGCGCACAGAGCTTCGACCTCCGCCGCGGAGTACACCCGACCGGTGGGATTGTGCGGAGTGTTCAGGACCACGGCCCGGGTGCGCGGGGTGATCGCGGCGCGCAGGGCCTCCACATCCAAACGCCAGCCGGGGGCGAGCGGGACGAAGACCGGACGGGCGTCGCAGAGCACGCCGTCGGGGCCGTAGTTCTCGTAGTAGGGTTCCGGGATCAGGACCTCGTCGCCGGGATCGAGGACGCCCATCATCGCCGCGACCATGCCCTCGGTGGCGCCGCAGCAGACGGTGATTTGCGTTTCGGGGTCGATGCGCAGGCCACGGCGGCGTTCCAGGTAGTCGGCGATCGCCTCGCGCAAGGAGGGGGCACCCCACGTGACCGCGTACTGATTGAAATCGGCGTGGATCGCCCGGGCGGCGGCTTCCTTCAGGGGCGCGGGAGTCGGGAAGTCGGGGAAGCCCTGGGCCAGGTTGATCGCTCCGTGTTCGGTGGCGACCCGACTCATCTCGCGAATCACCGACTCGGTGAATTTCGCTGCTCTCCGGGACTCGCGCAAGCGGGAGACGGGGATCATGAGGAGCCGAGGACCGGCACCCAATCCGAGGGGTCGGGCCCCTGATCCTGGCCGAAGATCTTGACCAGGGAGGCGCGGGCGGTGCCGCCGACCAGGGCGTCCGGATCGGCGAGTGCCTTGGCGAGCGCGCGTCCGGTGCCGCGGCTGCCGATTTCGCCCAGCGAGTAAGCGGCGGCGGTGCGAACCTGCGGGTCGGGATCCTCCTGGAGGAGTCGCACGAGCCGGGGAGTCGTATGGGCGGCCCGGATCAAGCCCAGGGCGATGGCCGCCTGAGCGCGGACCTCGGCCTCGTGGTTGTCGAGCAGGGGAATCAGGATCGCCGAAAGGGCGCCGTTCGGATCCTCGTGCAGCTTGTCCGCGAAACGCAGCGCGGCGAAAGCGGCATTGCGCAGCACCGCCGGATCGGCCTTGGGATCCATGACCTTCTCGTAGATCGGACCGAAGGGGGTGTCCGGGTCGGAGAGCATCGCGATGCCCAAGAGGGCGTTGGCCGACACTTGCGGGTCGGAGTCGGCGACCGCGTTGGCGATCAGATCCAGGTCGTGGGGATCGCCACCGAAGCCCAGGCTGGCGGCCGCGATGCCGCGGTTGCGCGGGGAACCGGCGACCACCTGCTGGCGGAGGG
>CAYVRL010000357.1:0-2991 GCA_964454065.1 uncultured Planctomycetales bacterium
GCCGGCGGGCAACCAGCGGCGGACGAGCACGGCGGAGGACATTCGCGACATCGGACCCCACCTATAATGACGCCGATGCGCATCGGTTTCCGCCCTGAATTCCCGCGGGCGCGCGGTTTCGGCTCTTGGCTGCTCCTGCTCCTCGTCGCGGCCTGCCAAGGCCGGAGCGCGCCGGTCGACCCGTCCTCCTCCGCGACGCGGACACCGACCCCCGAGCCCACCTCCGCCGCGGACGCCGATCCCCTGGCTCGGGCGCGGGCCCTGGCCGCGCAGGAGGATCTGAACGGGGCTCTGCTGGTCTTGGACCGAAGCGCCCAGGGGCACGAGGAAGATCCCGCCTACTTCCTGCTCTACGGAGACCTGAGCCTCCGTTTCCTCGACCAGAGCCTGGCCGCGGGACGGCGCGACCCCGGTCTGGTGGACGGTCTCCTCGCCGATGCCGAACGCGCCTTCCGTCGCGCCGCCGAACTGGCCCCGGAGGATCCCCGGCCCGAAGTGGGACTGGCCGTGGCCTGCCGCCGCCACGACGACCTGGACGCGGCCTACGCCGCGGCTCGCAAGGCCGAGGCCCTACTGCCCGCCGCGGCCCCGGGCGCTGGGGAGGATCCCTCCCCGTGGTTGGAGCTGGGGAAGGCCGGACTGGCCCTGGTGGCCCAGCGCGGGCGCGCCGGCTCCGATCTCGGGGACGCGCCCCGCCAGACCGAGCGCTGGCTGCAGCGAGCGCGGGCGGCGGGCTCCAGCGAAGCCCTGATCCTGCTCGCGGACCTCTACAACTGGCAGGGCCTCGGCGCCGACGCGCGGGCCTTCCTGGTCGAGGCGCTGACCCGCAGTCCCGAGGACGGCAAGCTCTACGAGCGACTCAAGCGCACCGACCAGGCCGCGCCCGCGGATCTGGTCCGCGACCTGGAGGCACTGCGCTCCGCGGTCCCCGGCAACGGCATGGTCCTCTGGCAACTCGGCGCCGCGCACTACGCCGCCCAGCTCGCCGCCCGTTCCCAACAGGACTTTCTCAGCGCTTACGAGGACCTGGACCGCGCCGAAGAATGCTTCCTCCAGTCCGAGGCGCTGCGCCCCGACTTCGCCGCCACCTGCCGGACCTGGCTCCATCTGGTCCGGATCGCGCGCGGTTGGGCTCTCTGGGAGGAATCCCGGGTGGACGACGCCGCCCAGGCCTTCCTCAGCGCGCTGGAGAGCGATCCCTCTTCCCTGGAGGCCAAGAGCGAGCCCGGCAACTTGCGCTTCGGAATCGATTCCGTGGTCGGCTACGCGGTTCGCCACCAACGGCTCGACAAGGCGCGGGCGTGGATGGCGCGCGCGGTGAAGGTTGCCGATCAGGACGCCAACTGGTTCAACAATCTGGGTTTCTTCTGTCGAGAACTCGGGGTGGCGGCGCAAGCCGCGGGCAAGGAGGAAAAGGCCAAGGCCCTCTTCGAGCAAGCCTGGCAGGCCTACGGGAAGAGCGTCGCGCTGGCCCCGAACGACGTCCGGCTGGTGAACGACCGGGCGCTGATGGCGGTCTACTACCTGGACCACGATCAGGACCTGGCCGAACGGGAACTCCATCGCGCGGTCGAGATGGGCGCCCGGCAGCTCGCCGCGATGGCGGACCAGAAGGATTCCGAGGCCTACCGAAAACTCGACGAAGCAGTCGGTGACGCCTGGGAGAACCTCGCCTATCTGGACGTCGTGCGCCGCTCCCGGACCGATCGGGCGCCGGATTACCTGCGCCAGAGCCTCCAGCACTACCCCTTCGACCAGCGCGGAGGGGTCGCGCGGATTCGGGCGCGCCTCGACGAACTCCTCGCGGCCCAGGCGAAGGGAGCCCAACCCGAGGACGGTTCCCCCCAAGAGACCGAGGACGGTTCCCCCCAAGAGAAGGAGGACTGAACATGCTGCTCGCCGCCCTGACCCTGCTCTGCTTCCAGACCCCCACCCCCGCTTCCCTGGCCCAGCAGGGGCTGGAGCAGTTCCACCAGGCCGAGGCCGATGCCGCGAGCGGCAAGATCCAGGGCCTGGAGGTCGTGGACGCCTTCTTCGCCGCGGCCCGCACCTTGCGCGAAGCCTGCGCGGACGGCGAAGCCGGGGAGGACGCCTTCGAGGCCTGGTCGGAGGCCCTGATCAACTGTTCGGACCTGGAGGGTGCCGAGGAAGCGGCGCGGGCGGGACTGAAGGCGCACCCCGCTTCCACGCGCATGCTCCTGCAACTCGGCCGGGTCCTGCTCACCCGAGCCCAACAACTGAAGGGCAACGACGAGGCTTACGCCGCCGGGCTCGCCCAGGCGCGTGCCGTCCTCCAGAGGGCCTACGACGGGGACTCGAAGAGTGCCGCCGCCGCCCTGCGTTTGGGCGAAGTGGAGGTCTTCCAGGGCGAACTGGACGCTGCCGCGGACTGCTGGCGCGCCGCCCTCTCCCGGGATGCGTCCGCGGTGGACCTCGGATCCATCGCCCAGTGGCTGGGACCCGAGCGAGCGGTGGCGATCCTCGAGGAACGTCTCGCCCAGCACCCCAAGGATGCGATGCTCCACTGGTACCTCGGTGCGGCCGAGTACCAGCGACTGCCGGACCGCTGGTCGGCCTGTCGGAAGCACTTCGAAACCGCGGTCGCCCTCGAACCCAGTTTCGACGCCTGCTGGTTGTGGTTGGGCCAGGGGGCCGATTTCACCGCATCCAAGCGGAACGAAGCCGGAGACCGGGAGGCCGCATCCCAGCTCTGGATCTATGCCGCGAAGTCCTGGGCGCGCTACTTGTCCGGCAATGGAGGCCCCGCCCAGATCCAGGCCCTGGCCGCCCAGGCGGACCAAGGAGAGGCCTTCGTCGAACGGATCAAGTGGTTCGGGGGTCGGGCCTTCGCCGCCGGTCAGGGCAAGGATGCGGTCAGCCTCTACTCCTGGGTGGTCCGCGCCCGCCCGCGGGATACCGAGGCCTGGAACAACCTGGCCTTCTTCGAGCGAGAGATCGGCGAGGCCAAGGCCGCCCTGGCCGCCTACCGTC
>CAYVRL010000358.1:0-2961 GCA_964454065.1 uncultured Planctomycetales bacterium
GGGCCCCATGCGCGGCGAGGTCTCCGGCGATCGCTCGGCCGATCCCCCGCGAGGCTCCCGTGACGAGAACACGTTGTTGATCGAGTTCCTTCATGAGCGAGCGGGGAGGGGCGGCCAGGAGGCGGCGATTTCCGACAGGGCCTCCGCCTGGTGGAGGTTCCAGACGGTGGCGGAACGATCGATCTTGCGCGCCAGACCAGTCAGGACCCGTCCGGGGGCGACTTCCAGGAAAGGAGCACCGTCGCAGCGAGATGCCATGTCCCGGAAGGAGTCCTCCCAGAGGACCGGAGCAGTGAGCTGCTCCACCAGGTGCTGACGGAGGAGATCGGGATCGGTCTCGGGTAGGGCCGTCGCGTTCTGCCAGACCGGGCAAACCGGCTTGTGGAAGGGGGCCTCGGCCAGGGCCTGGGCCAGTCTTTCGCTCGCGGGGCGCATCAGCTCGCTGTGGAAGGCCCCCGCGACGTTGAGGCGTAGCACCCGCCGGGCGCCCGCGGTCCGGGCTCGTTCCTCGAATCGATCCAGGGCGGTGAGGGTGCCGCTAACCACGGTCTGCCCCGGGGAGTTGCAGTTGGCGACCTGACAGACTTCCCCGATCTCGCGGGCGGTGTCGGCACAGAGTTCCTCGAGGGTCGGAAGTTCCAGACCCAGCACCGAACACATCCCCGAGGGGGGAGCCTCGGAGGCCTCTTGCATGGCCACACCCCGAAGCCGGACCAGGCGCAGACCGTCGGCGAAGGGCAGCGCTCCGGCGGCGGCGAGGGCGGTGTATTCGCCCAGGCTCAGACCCGCGGCCATGCCCGGAGCGAGGGGCTCTCCGAGCCGTTCCTCGAGGGCGGCGAGGGCGGCGAGGCTGGTGGTGTAGATCGCCGGCTGGGCGACGTCGGTGCGGGTCAGTTCCTCCAGCGGGCCTTCGAAACAGAGTCTGGCGAGCGGGAGACCGAGGACCTCGTCGGCTTGCGCGAAGAGGGTGCGGGCGGCGGGACTGGCGGCGGCGAAGTCCGCGCCCATGCCGACGACTTGTGCTCCCTGGCCGGGAAGGAGCAGCCCGGGGCGGTCCGTCCTCACCACAGGATCCGGGCCCCCGCCCAGGTGAGCCCCGCGCCGAAGGCCGCGAGGATCAGGTACTTTCCGGCCTCCAGGCGCTCCTCGCTCCAGGCCTCGGAGAGGAGGATCGGGATCGACGCGGCGGACGTGTTGCCGTAACGATCGATGTTCATCCACATCTTCTCGCGGGGTATGTCGAGGCGGGAAGCAGCGGTCTCCAGGATCCGAGCGTTCACTTGGTGAGGAACGACCGCGCACAGGGATTCTGGATCCACCCCTTCCATGGCCCAGGCGATCAAGGAGGTCATCTTCTCGACCGCGAAGCGATAGACCTCACGACCCTTCATCCGGATCAAATGGTCGCCGCTCTCCAGGATCTCCGGGGTCAGGGCTTGCCGACTGCCGGACCGGGGACGCCAGATGTAGTCGAATCCGGATCCGTCGCTTCCGATCTTCAGGTCTTCGATCAGGCCCTGGCCGCAGGAATCGTGGGGTTGGAGGACCGCGGCTCCGGCTGCGTCCCCGAAGAGTACGCAGGAGCTGCGGTCCTGGATGTCCATGATTCGAGAGAGGGCCTCCCCTCCGAGAACGAGGACGGTCCGGAAGTGACCCGAGGCGACGTACTGCGCTCCGGTGGTCAGCGCGAACAGGAAGCCCGGACAGGCGGCCTGGAGGTCGAAAGCGGCGGCATTCCTGCAGCCCAAGCGGTCCTGGACCAGACAAGCGGAACTCGGGAGCAGATAGTCGGCGGAGACCGTGCCGAGGACGATCAGCTCGACCTCTTCCGGGGCGACCCCGGCCCTTTCCAGCGCACTCCGCCCGGCGGCCAGGAACATCTCCACCGGATCCTGGTCGGGGGCCAACCAATGCCGCTGTCGGATTCCGGTACGCTGACGGATCCACTCGTCGCTGGTGTCCAGGAACTGAGTGAAGTACTGATTGTCCACGACCCTGTCGGGCAGGTAGTGGGCGACCGAGGCGATGCCTACCGGGATGCTCAAGAGGCGGGTTCCGGGTTGCCGGAAAGACCCGCGGCATGACTTCGCCGCTTCAGGCTCTCCGTGATGTGACGATTGACTCCGGCTTGGATATCGGCCCGCAGGGCCCGCAGGGCGGGGAGGACCGCGTTGGAACGGGACCGACCATGGCCGATGAACACGGAGCCATCGACTCCCAGCAGCGTCGCGCCGCCGATTTCGGCGAAATCCGCGGCACCGACCAGCCGCCGGAAGGTGTCCTTCAGGGCCAGACTACCCACGCTACCGTCGTCCGCGTCGTGGAGGAGATAGGACACGAAACCCTCCACGACCTTGAGCAACATGTTGCCGACGAATCCGTCGGTCACCAGGACGTCGGCGACCCCGTGGAAGAGATCCTGGCCCTCGACGTTGCCGATGAAATTCAGGCCGGACTGCTGGAGCAGACCGTGAGCTTCGCGGACGATCGGACTGCCCTTGCCCGCCTCTCCGCCGATGTTGAGCAGGCCCACCCGCGGCTGCTCGATGCGGAGCAGATCCTTGGCGTAGGCGGCCCCCATCACTCCGTACTGGAAGAGATGGAGAGGTTTGGGCTGGGGGTTGGCGCCCGCGTCGAGCAAGGCGAAGCGACCCTGGGCACCCGAGAGGGTGACCAGGATGCCGGGGCGGCGAATTCCCGGCAACAATCCCAGGGTGACCATCGCCGCGGCCACGGCGGCTCCGGTGTTCCCGAAGGAGAGGACGCCGTCGGCACGCTGCGCGGCGACCTCGGCGACGCAAAGGGCCACCGAGGCGCGCGGCTTGCGCCGCAGAGCGATCACCGGCTTCTCCCCGGCTTCCACGACTTCCTCGGTGGGGAGGATCTCCGGAATCCGCTCGATGCCGGCTCCACGGAGGGTTTCCTCGATGATCCGCGGCGGCCCGACCAGGAGCAGCTCGG
>CAYVRL010000359.1:0-2951 GCA_964454065.1 uncultured Planctomycetales bacterium
TCTCACGGAGTCGCGCGAGCAGGGAGTCCAACTCCGCGATCTCCCCCCTTTGGAGCAACCATTCCCTCTCCAGGGATGGATCGACCGGGCGCGCGCCCTCGTCACCGCGGCTTCGGGCGGCGCTGCGAAAGGGCTCCGGTGGATCGTAGGGGAAATGCGCATCGAAAAAATGGACCCAGAGGAAGAACGGGCGCCGCTGGGTACGAATCCAAGCACTCGCTCGAGCCAGGGTGACCGTCCCGGGGACCGAGAAACTGCCGTGCAGACTCTCGGGAAGAAGTTTGCGGGCGATCGCCGAGCTGAAGCGCACGAGTTGGAGCAGTTTGCTGGAGGGCCCGGCGGCCGAGCGGTCGTCGAAGTGTTGGAACCCCCGGGCGAAACCGAAGCGCCGCTTGACTGGATAACCGCTGACGAAAGCAGCCGTGGAATAACCCGCGTCCGAGAAGAGCTCGGGAAGCCGCTCTTCTCCCAAGTCCGGACCACGCTCCCCGTTGGAACGCAGACCATGGCTGGGAGGGTAGAGGCCCGAGAGGATGCTCAAATGGGCGGGGCCGGTGATCGGTGCAACGGACTGAAAGTCCTCGAAGAGCGCCCCTTCGGCGGCCAGCGCGTCGAATGCGGGGGTATCGATTCCGCCCCCCCCATAGGCCGGCAAGCTGTCGGCTCGGACCGTGTCCCAGGTGACCAGGACCACGTTGGGACTGCCCGCGGGGGGCGAAGTGGTCGGCGACGGAAGATCGACGGCGCTTTCGGAACGGAGCACCAGTTCGCCATAGACCAGCCCCGGAGTCAGCAGGGAAAGGAGGCCCAGCCCGGCGACCAGACGATTCGGGGACCGAAAGGCGGCGCGAGCCAACCCGGCGGCGGCCAGCAGCCCGCCGAGCGGAAAGAACCACTGGGACCAGGAGATTCCCCGTCGCACGTCCAGCCACAGGAGCAATCCGCCTCCGAGCAGGAGGACGATCTTCCATGGCACTCGGACGCCCGCGAGCCGTCCCAGCGACCATCCGCACCATCCATAGAGACTCATCACCAGCAAAGGGGCGATCCAGTACAGCCACGGATCCCCCATCTTGTCGGCAGTGGTCAGGATGAGGCCCGCGTCCCAGGCCCCCAGCGACCAAGCGACCATCAGCCCGGTGTGTGCAGAAGTCCGGCGCTCCATCGCCGCAGATTCTAGCGCGGGTCCCAGGATCTCAGCCCTTATCATTCCGACAATGGGCCGACGAGAACCCTCCCTCTTCCAGCGTCTCTTCCGGGGCTTCCGTGCAGGTGCGCTCTGCGCGGCGGCGATCGGCACCCTGGAAGGCAGCCTGGTCATGGTCCAGCGGCAGATCGGGCTCAACGACCCCGGCAGTGAACTCGGCCGGGTACTCCTCTACTATCTCGCCGTCGGTGGTTTACTGGGAGCCGTGGTGCACGGGCTACTGTTGCGCCGCCATCCGCGACGCGCTTACGCATGGACCGCGGCCCTGCTCAGTGCTCTGGTCATGATCCTCTGGTGCGGTCACGGCGGGGTCTTCGGCAACCAGCCCTCGACGGCGGTCTACTGGGCGGGGATCGGTGGATCGGTGCTGATCGCCTTGGGTCTGCGCGTCCTCGTCCTGCGCTTGCTGAGCTGGCCGCGCTTCGCCTCCGCGGTGGCGGTCCTGATCGTCGCGGGAAGTTTCGGCAACGGAGAAATCGCCGCCCTGGCCGCGGGGCGGATCCAGGCCGATCTGGAGGTGAGCCACTACACCGGCGAGAAGCCGCCCAACATCGTGGTGCTGCTCATCGACACTCTCCGAGCGGACCGGCTCTCCTGCTACGGCTATTCCCGCCCGACTTCTCCCGAAATCGACAAACTCGCGGCTGCCGGCACCCGGTTCGCCTACACCTGGTCCCAGGATTCCTGGACCCGGCCCTCGGTGGCTTCCTTGATGACCTCGTTGTATCCCTCCAGCCACGACGTACGCACGGCCGCGGACGTACTCCCCCGGAGCCTGCCCACGCTGGCGCAAATGCTCAAGGCCCGCGGCTACACCACCGCGGGCTTCTCGGCCAACCCACAGGTCTCGCGCGTGTACGGTTTCGACCAGGGCTTCGACGTTTTCCACGATCCAGGCTCCTATCTGCTGCGCAGTACCGCAGTCGGCCGCCTCGAGCACACGGCCAAGCGCTTCTTCTTCATGTCCGTGATGCCACTGATCGAGGGGCCTCGAACCGCGCAACCGAAGAAGGTCGAGACCGCCTCCCCCCAACACGCGGTCCCGGCGATACTCAAGGACACGCAAGCGGGAGCGGTGAACCGCCTGGTCTACGGCTGGTTGGATTCTCACGACCGGGACCGTCCCTTTTTCCTCTACATCCAGTACCTCGACCCGCACTCCCCGTATGCGCCCCCGGTGGACCTCATCAACGAGGGGGGCCAGCCGCCGGTTTCGCTCTCCTGGGAGGAACTCTCGCGAGAGCGGCTGCCCTACCCCCTGGGGGAAGCCCCCTCCTTTTCCCCCGAGACCATGCGCGGACTCTCCCGCCTCTACGACGCGGAGATTCGCTACGTGGACAGCGAGATCGGCAAGTTGATCGACCAGTTGCGCAAGCACCACATGCTGGACGACACCTACATCGTGGTGACCGCCGATCACGGAGAGGAACTCTACGACCACAAGCAGTGGTTCCACGGGCAGTCGCTCTTCGACGAACTCCTCCACGTCCCGCTGATCGTCGTCGGTCCGGGAGTACGCTCCCAAGTATCCCGAGCTCCCGCGGAACTGATCGACATCCTTCCGACCGCTGCCCATTGGGCGGGAATCGATCCGCGGTTCCCGGTTCAAGGGCACGACCTCGGCCCGATCCTGCTTGGTGGTCCCGGCGATCCGCAACGGGTACTCTACAGCGAAAACCCCAAGCAACCCTTCTTCCAGGCCATCCGCAAAGGCAGGGACAAATTGATCCAGATCCAAGTCCGG
>CAYVRL010000360.1:0-2949 GCA_964454065.1 uncultured Planctomycetales bacterium
GGCCCGGGGGGGGGGGCGCGCACCGTACTTGTACTGGCGGATCGCCTTGTCGCGGCCGCTCGGCTCCTCCCAACGGAGGGCCGCGGAGTACGGCTTTCGAAACTGATCGGCTTTGGCGGGCTGCTGCGGCCGAGCGGCCATGGGAAGACAGGCGAGGAGCAGGCTGGCCAGCATGGGCGGAATTCTATCGCCGACCCTGAGAACGTTTCTCCAGGAAAGCCCGTTCCTTGCGATTCAGCGAAGGCAGGCCTTCGCGGCTGATCTTGGCCAGGATCCGGTCCAGTTCGGCCTCTTCCTCGTGGGCGATCCGCTGCTTGCGTCGGCGGAGGGCGATCCGCCGCTTCTCCATCCATGCGTGCCACGGGAGCGGAAAACGTTGGAAACCGCCCGCCCACCACCATCCCAGGGCGGCTCCGGCGAGGTGGACATCGACCGCGATCCCCTCGGAATGGCCACTCAGGGAGAAGAGGAAGCCCAGGAGATCCAGGCCGACCAGGACCAGGAAGAAACTCAGGAGTCGGCAGCGCAGCAAGATCAGATTCAAGATCCGTCCCGGATAGACGGCGGCATGGACCGCCAGGACCGTCATGACCACTCCCGAGCCCCCGATCACGGGGATCGCGAAGGCTCCGCCCACGACCCCGGCGAGGACCAGGTGTACGGCCGCTCCCACCCCGATCGAGGCCCCCACCAGGGCCAGGAAACGCTTGCCGCGATAGAGTACTTCGGTCTCGGGGCCGAAGACCCAGAGCAAATAGCCGTTGAAGAAGAGATGCAGGAAGTCCGGGAAGGGACGGTGGGCGAAGGCATAACCGGGAATGCCCAGGAGAGCCCTCCACTGGCCGGCATAGAGAGCCCGGGCATCGAGTTCCAGGAGACCCGTGAGGCCCAGGCCTCCCCCCATCGCGGTCAGGGATTGCAGGAGCCAGACGGTCAACCACACCAGGAGTAGGCGGCGAACGAGAGGAGCGGTGCTGGGCATGAGGGCGCGGGGACGGCATTCTAGGAGCCGCCGGACCCTCCTCGACCCCCTGACCCATGACTGCATCGATCCTGGATGGCAAAGCGCTCGCGGCGCGGATTCGCGAGGAACTTCGGATTCGAGTTGCCGCGGGCCTGGACGAAGGTCGTCCCCGCCCTGGGCTGGCGACGGTCCTGGTCGGGGAGGACCCCGCGAGCCAGATCTACGTGCGGAACAAGCGTCGCGCCTGCGAAGCGGCGGGCTTTGCGAATCATCACCTTCAGTTCCCCGGGGATTCGACGCAGGAGGACCTGCTCCAACGGATCGCGGCCCTCAACCGGGATCCGGAGGTCCATGGAATCCTGATCCAACTCCCCCTCCCCTCCCATTTGGACGAAGGCGCGGCTCTGCAAGCGGTCGATCCGGGCAAGGACGCGGACGGTTTCCACCCCATGAACCAAGGGCGCCTGCTCCAGGGGCTCCCCGGCCTGCGTCCCTGCACGCCTCGCGGTGTGATGCGGTTGATCGAAGAAACGGGTGTCGAACTTCGCGGACGCCGCGCCGTGGTCGTGGGGCGTTCCACCATCGTCGGCAAACCCCTGGCCCTGATGCTCCTGGAACGGCATGCCACCGTCACCCTTTGCCATTCCCGGACCCGAGACCTCGCCGAGGAGGTCTCGCGCGCCGAGATCGTGGTGGCTGCGGTGGGCCGACCGGGATTGATCCGTGGCGAGTGGATCCGCCCCGGGGCGGTGGTGATCGACGTCGGGATCAACCGCGGGGAGAACGGCCGTCTGTGCGGAGACGTGGACTTCGAGGGTGCCCGGGAGCGTGCCTCCTGGATCACTCCGGTGCCGGGCGGAGTCGGGCCGATGACCATCGCCATGCTCCTGGCCAACACCCTGGACGCCGCCTGGGCCTAGGCTCCGACCGTCCCCCCTTCCCTACTGCATCATCCCTTCGGCGGGAACGACATCCATGTCGGTGTAGCGGTGCAAGCTGTTCCGGGAAGCGGGGAGATGACCGAAGAGCTGGAAGGTGATGTAGATCGACAGCCCCCCGAAGAGGAGGATCCACATGCTCTTTTCCCCTCGCCAACCGGCCACGTAACGCAGGTGCAGATACACCACGTAGAAGAGCCACGAGATCATCGCGGATACCTCCTTGGAGTCCCATCCCCAATAGAGTGCCCAGGCTTCCTGCGCCCAGAGCGAGCCCTGGACCAGACCGGCGGTGAGAAAGGGGAAACCGACCGCGAAGATCAGGAACGTGAAGCGGTCGGAGCCTTCCTCCCAGGCGTCGAACCAGGCCATCTTGTTGGGGAGGAGCTGACTCAAGAGGGAGGGGAGCGCGGCCAGGGCCAGGGTGCCCGGCCCCAGCAGGATTCCCAGGAAACCGAAGGGCACCGGGATCAGGGAAACGAAAGCGATGGCGAACAGAGTGCGTTTGGGGACCGGATAGTCCTTGGGTTGCAGCAGGCCACGCCAGAATCGGAAGGAGAAATGTAGCCAGGTGGCCAGGGTCGCGATGAAGAGGGTGAAATAGCCGAACATATAGGCGGTGATGTGGGTGGGGAACCAATAGGACTGCAAGGCCGGAGGGAGGGAGCGTCCACTGGGATCGAGCTGCAAGACGTAGTGGAGGACCAGGGCGGCCACGGACAACAAGATGGCCACGAAGAGATCCCCGAAACCTCGCGCGATCCCCTTGCCCCGATGCAGACCCAACACGAAATAGAGGATCAGCGTCGCCAGGAAACCCATGGATGTCCCCAAGGGAATCACTTCGTACATGGTCTGGGCGGGCCAGTGCTGGACTTCGTGCAAGCGCGCGAATTGCGCGGACAGATTGGCCATGAAACAGAGGAAGGCCAGGACCAGGAGGAGCCGGGAACTGGTCCGCAGGAAAAGGGAGGGGCCGGTCGAGACCTCCAAGGCCACGTCTTGGCCAGTGCCCGATACTTGCGCCCGGCCCCGGGCGCGGAAAAG
>CAYVRL010000361.1:0-2949 GCA_964454065.1 uncultured Planctomycetales bacterium
GTGGTGACAGAAGGTGCACTTCTCGACCACCCCCTTGGGCCTCCGCGTCACATCCGGATTGAGCCCAGGCAACATCTCCTCCGGCCAAACCGGGGCATGCCAGTTGAAGAACTTGACCGTGTAGGGACAGTTATTGGTGCAGTAGCGACAACCGATGCAGCGATCGTAGATCTGAGAGACGATTCCGTCCCGGTCCAACTTGGTGGCCCGGACGGGGCAAACCAGGACGCACAAAGGATGGTCGCATTGCATGCAGGGACGCGGAATCGAGCGCATCCGTCCCTCTCCTTCCTTGTGGCTCTCATCCGCGGGTACCCGGATGATTTGCAGCCAGGAAAAGGAGCGCGAGGACTCGACGTCCTCTGGGCTGGCGAGGGGGACGTTGTTCTCGTTCTTGCATGCGACGGAACAGCTGCCGCAGCCCGTGCAGGCAGCGAGATCGATGACCATTCCCCATCTAGGCATGATGTACTCCGCTGTTGTGCTTCTGGATGCGGACCCGGGTTCCCTGGAGCAGAACGCCGCCGGAGAGCGGATCCCGACTCGGAGCCACCAGGACCTTGGGATTTGCGCCGCGGACCGTGGCCCAGCGGCCGCCGTTGGGTCGACCCACTCCGCAGGGCACCGCCACGACGCCGCGGCGGACCGAGGCCGAGACCAGCGCGCGGGCGGAGATGGAGACCTCCCCTCGCACCAGATCGATCACTTGGCCGTCCTCGATTCCGAGTCGGGCGGCATCCTCCTCGTGGATCTCCGCCCAGGCGTCCCAGGCGATCCGGTCGTGGAGGAGTTCTCGCACCCAGGGCAGGTTCGCTGCCACCGCGGTCGACGGGACCATGGGCAGGAAGAGGTGCAATTCCAGGCTTCGCTCCCCTCGCTCCCCGCGGGTAGCCCGGGGTTCGACATGGGGCAAGAAAGCGAAGTCCCCCGCCGTGCCGATGCCGCGCTTCCGCAACCGAGCGGCGACCACGTTCTCGGCTGCGGCGCCAGCCGTGGCTTCCTCCATCAAGCTGCGGGCGTAGAAACGGAAGCGGTGTTCTGGATTCGGGAAGATACCGGTCCAGCCCCGGTAGACGTAGGCCGGATCCCACCAGCCCCCGGAGGCGAGGAGTGCCTCCCAGAAGTCCTTTTCCTCGGTCTGGGCGGGGATCCACCAGCCACGCTCTTCCATTTCGCGGATCTCGGCCGCCTCCCGCTCCGTGGTGAAGGTGCTTCCACGCTGGGCGTCGAAGGCCCCGAGAGCGGTCGTCCGCACGATTTCCTCGTAATCCTTCCAGGGGAGGACGGAGAGGTCGGCGCCCTCGACCAGGCGCGCAAGTTCGAGCAGGACGTCGCCACTGTTCCGCGCGTTGCAAAGGGGGCTGGTCACCGGGCGGGTGATGCCGAGCACCGGGTAGGGGAATGTGGTCGGGCCGGGGCAGTCCTGCCAGCGCTCCAGGAAAGTCAGGTCCGGAAGCACGAGGTCGGCGAGGCGGGTCGTCTCATCCGGAAGGGGCGAGAAGCTGACCACGAGGGCGTCGTCCAGATGCTCGGCCAGGCGTCCGCCGCCGGGGATCGAAGTGAAGGGATCGGCGTGGAGGAGGAACAGGAGGCTCACCTGGGCGGCGCCCTCCTCCAGGCGCTGGATCAGGTCGGTCACGTCATCCGCCGCCGAGTCCGGACCGGGGGCGGTGAAAGAACGGAAGGGGACCGGATCCGGGGGTACCGCTCCGCCCCGACGTCCGTAGGCGCCGACCAGAGCGTTCAAGGCTTGGACCGCCAAGGTGGCTTGGAGCCCATCGGGGGCGGAAGCGACGCTCCGGTCGATGATCGCCAGGGGTCGGGGGCTGGCCACCCAGCGCTTGGCGATCCGGAGGACCTCTTCGGTCGCCAGGCCGGATCGTTCTTCGAGATCCTGGGGGCGACAGTAGCCGAGGACGTAGTTCTTGAAGCCGGTGTGATGGTCCCCCGCTTCGTCCTTCCAATCCTCGAAACCGGTGGTTCGGGTCTCGACGAAGCCTGGATCGTAGAGCTTCTGACTGATGAGGACATAGGCCACCGACAGGGCGGCTGCGGTGTATCCGCCGGGTGCGACCCGAGCGAAGGAGTCCGCCCGATCGGATGTCTTCGAGGAGCGCACGTCCAGGTGGAGCAGCGCCCGAGAGCGGTCTTCCGCTCCCGCGCGCCGGATTCCCCCCACCGCCCGTTGGCCCTGGAGCGGGCTCTCCCAACCCTCACACAGCGGTACCCCGAAGGACAGGACCGTGGAGGCATTCTCGAGATCGTAGGCGAGTTCCCTGGCTGCTCCGAAGGCCAGCTCCGCGGCCGCGGCGGTCGGACCGGGCTTCTGCTCGAGTAGGTAGCCGGGGGAGTCGATGGCGGTCATGAAACGCCGGGCAAGTCCACTGAGGAGCCCCCGCCCGTAACCGTCCACCAGGAAGATCCGCTCCGTCTGGCCCGCGGCACGCAGATCCTCGATTCGGGCGGCCACTTCCTCCAGCGATTCCTCCCAACCCGCCCCGCGCCAGTCGGCGTGAGGCCGGGCCTCCGAAGTGCCGCGCAAGGGAGTGCGGATCCGGTCGGGATGGTAGAGGAGGTGCATCGCTTCCGATCCGACCGGACACAGTCCGCCGCGGCTGATCGGGTGGAGAGGATTGCCCCGGACTCCCACCGGGACACCATCGACTTTGCGCACCTCCATGCCGCAGCCGCCGGGACAAATTTGGCATGAGGTCCGGACCCAGCGCTCGACGTCAAAGGGCGGGTAGTGGTCCACTTCGTCGTCGAACTGGAGCAAGCGACGAAGCGGCAGCTGCGAGAGACCGATGCCGGCTCCGGCACCACCCACCAGGCCGATGAAATCACGGCGACTCAGTTCCATCGCATCTCCTCGGGATCGATCGGGGCGTTCATGGCGAAGGGGGCTCAACGGTGACAGGCCAGGCAGTCCTCGGTGGCGCCGTTCTTCTC
>CAYVRL010000362.1:0-2940 GCA_964454065.1 uncultured Planctomycetales bacterium
CGCCACTCCGCGGCTCGCCTCCGCCCCCATCCACCTGAGCGCCGTCCCCTGATCCGCCGCCCAGGAAAGGGAGGGCGGATTCTGGCTTGCGCGGCGCGGCACTCACTCCGAAGCCCGGTCCTCGCCGCGCACGTAACGGGCGAAGATTCCGAAGACTTCGGGATCCTTCTCCGGACCGGCGAGGAAGTCGCGAAGCTGGTCGGTGGAGATCGGCTCCCGCAGGTGCGCGCGGTAGAAGGCCACCATCCGCTCCCGCAGCTTCGCATCCCCCAGGTGATGGGCGAGTCGCACGAAAACCATCAGTCCCGCGGAGTAGGACAGACCGGAAGTCGTGCGATTCCAAGGGTCGCGGCTCGCCAACTCCACCGGGGATCCCCTCCCCGGATCCTTCATCCGCGCGGCCCAGGGACTGGTGCGATAGACATCCCAGGCCTCGTCGATCCAGCCGTCGTTCTGGGAAACGGGCTTCAGGCCCCGACCGAACCAACTGTGAAAGAGTTCGTGCTCCAGCGAGCCGAAGTCGCTGGTGGTTCCGCCGTCGTACTCCATGGCACGGCCCAGAGTCCACAGGAAGACCGTGCAATGCTTCCCGTGCGGCCACGGCCCGATGCTCTCCGCGTCACCCGCCAGCACCCTCTCCACGCGCCGCCGCACGCGCTCGGGATCCACTTGGGCAGCCTTGCGCACCATGAGATCCAGGGTCACTCGTCGGCCCTCGGGAAGGGAGAGTTCCTCCCGGGATCGCAGCACGGAGGAGGTCGGCGCGATCACCAACATCGGCGAGAAGGCGGTGAAGTCGGCCGGGAAACGCACTCGCCAGTGCCCCGCGCCCAGGCGCTCGGAATCCCCGTTGCTGATCAGGAGGTGCGGCTCGCGGGCGCCGAGCAATCGGATCTCGAGTTGGAAGGAGAAGTGATCGTAGATGAGGTTCGCGGGGAACCACATCTCCAGGTAGCGCCCCGGATCCAGGTCGGAGAAGAAGAAGTCCCAATCCAGACGGCCCTCGGCCCAGCCGATGGGCTGGACATGGGCGGCATCCGGGGTCCGGAGGCGGTAACGCAACCGCAGCAGGTGTTCCTGGCCCGGCTCCAGCACGTGCTCCAGAACCCGCATCCGGCCCGCCCCGCCCCCCAGCTCGTGTTCCGCCAGCGCCGCGGGGGCCAGCTCCTTGCCGTCCAGGCTGGCCTGCTCGATGGGCTGGCGAAGATCGAAGAGCGGCATGCCACGGCTGCCAACGCGAAAACGAAGTTTCGCGACCGCGGTGGCCTCACGGGCGGAAAGGTCGAAGAGAACGCTGGCCTGGAGATCGAGGACGTCGATCGCGACCCCGGGCAGACCGTCCACTTCCCGCGGGGGCGGCGCATGGGATAGATCCCCCTCCTGCGCGCTCGGAACCGCGGCGGGCGACAGGGCCAACGACAGCCCGAGCGCGAGGAGGATGGACACGCGTAGCGCGGCGACAGCCTATTGGTTGGGATTCTCGCCCGCGCCCGGGGCACCGCTGGCACCCGCGCTGGGTTGCTCCTGAGACCCCTGGGAAGTCACCGAGGTGGCCTCGCTGGGGATCTCGTAGGTGGTCGTTCCGACCGAACTGATCGTGATCGTCACTTCGCGTTTGCGCTGAGCCTGACGCCCCTTGAAGGTACCGCTCATCTCGGAGTTCAGGACGATGCTCTGCGGAACGCCCGAGGCGTCCACCACCACCTGGAAGTTGGCCTTGGCCTGGAAGTCGGGCCCCCGGCCCTGGCCACGCCCGCCGGGGCCGCGCTGTCCGCGCGCGAAGCCGCCGCTGGCGAGTTTCTTCGCTGCTTTCCCGTCGAGCACGCCGGAGTAAGTCTTGGTGCCGTTGCCCTCTGAAACCGTCACCTCGGTGGCGCCACGAACCAGGTCGGCGAGCAGCAGAGTGGGGAGGATCGCTTCGCGGATCTGGAAGAGATCCATCCGGCGGCTCGCATCCGAGTTCATGGCTTCGCCCGGGGTGGGAGCGTTGCCGTGCCGGGCGGCCTGGCCGGGACGACCCTTGTGCATCCCGGAGCGGACCCCGCGGGGATCGAAACGCTGCCAGGGGCCGCCAGCCACCTGGTAGACCATGCGGTCGCCCTGCCGGTAGGCGAGGATGTCGCCCCGCTGCAAGCGTACCGGGGAACCCTTCTGGTACTGACCGAGGAGGGGCTTCGCGGCTCCACTGCCGCGGGTTCCGGACGAGTCCTGGAAACTGTTCTGCTCCCGGACCCGGATCTGGAAGGCGTAGTTGGGAACCTTCTGCGCCTTCTTGGCGATCTGCGCGAGTTCCGCCCTGGGATTGCCCGGCGCCTGACAGAGCAGGCCGAGCGCGAGGAAAGTGAGGAGACTGGACATGATTCTGGGTGGCTGGTGGTTGGCTGGCCGGGAGGGGACTACGGCCGAAGCTTCATCGGGTTGGAGTCTAGCCCCGCGGTCGATTTCCGGCGCACCCCTAGAGTCGGGAAACCGTGAGTACCCCCTCCTCCCCTTGTCCCGTCCCCTCCGAGGCTCGGGCTCCCCGCGGTCTGCGCGTCCTGGTGGTCTTCCTGGCCCTGTTGGCGGGCTTGATGGAACTCTGGCTGCTGGGCTTCGTCCTCGGCGACCTGGAGAGGATTCCCCGCCCGGAACGGCAGGCCATCGAAAGCGAGTTCGTGGATTCCGCACTCCGCACGCGCCTGGAGAGCGAAAATGCGGTTGCTGCGAGCATCGACGACCAGATCGCGCGGCAGCGGGAGATCCGCGCCACCCTTTCCCAGAGCATCCAGAACGCCCAAGGGACCCTGGACCAGATGCTCGCCCTGCGGCGGCTGGCGCTGGAGAAAGGCCTGGACTGGGAAGACAGCGATCGGGAAGCCCTGCAAAGCGCCCAAAGCCGCTTCCTGGAGTCGCAGGACAAGCTCCAGCAGGCGATCCAGGAACGCGGCGAACTGGAGGCCC
>CAYVRL010000363.1:0-2936 GCA_964454065.1 uncultured Planctomycetales bacterium
CCGTACACCGGGGACGGCAACTACTGCCGGAGCTGCCACCGATGACCGCCGCCACCCGCGCCGCATCGCCCCGCGCCTCCACCCGCGCCACCCTGACCCCCTTCCCCACCCGCGCCACCCTGACCCTCGGCGCCGCCGCCGCGCTGACCCTGTTCGCCGCGGGCGGCTGTCGCAGCGAGGGACCGGCGCGCGGCAACCCGGTCGCCAACGCCCACCCGCCGGTCTACACCGCCCTCCCCCAGCGCCCGGTCGCTTCCTCGATCGCGGTCCAGATGGCCTACGACCTCGACGACGGCATCGTCTATGGGCACTTCTCCTGGAAGGCCCCCGACCGGCACCTGGACGCGCGCTGGGAATACCGCTCCGGGAGCTGGAGCCTGCGCGGCGTGGACGCGCGCTCCGCCCATTCCGCGGCCGAGGCCGTCGCCGCCGAGGCCAGTCTGGCCCTGGCCTGGACCGGCACCAACGGGGCCACCGGGGCGCTGCCCAACTTCTCCTCCTACGGCTGCGCGCTGGCCTGCCACGACACCAGCACCCAAATGCCGGACTGGACCGAGGACGGGGCCGCCGCCTCCGCCACCATGAAGCTTCCGATCACGCCCTACTACGCCAACGGCGGGCTGGACCTGTGGCAATGGAGAGCCCAGACCACCGCCCCCGCGGGTTACTGGAGCGATCAACGCATCGACCATCAGGGCGACCCCGGCTCCGAACGGCACGACGACCCGGGCTCGGGTGGGGCACGCCCCAACGCGTTGATCGCGGGCCACCCCGAATTCGTGTACGACCCCGCGACCACGCGAAGTGGCGGCTGGGCGATCCCCGCCGCGGCGCTCGCCACCAGTCCCGACTCCTACTTCGAGGACGCCGCCGCGCCCAGCCCCCACGCCGCGGGCCCTACCCCGCGCACCCTGCCCTGGGCGGACGCGGTCGCCGGCGGGTACACCCCCCGCGAGGGAGACACCGTCCCCTACTGGGTACTCGCCGATCGCGGCGGCGGGCGCGCCGACCTGCTCGATCAGCTCACTCCCGACGGCGGTGGCACGGTGTTCGCGCGCAGCGGATACGACCCCGCCACCGGCCACTACGAGGTCTACGTCAGCCGGGCGCTGGACACCGGCTCCCCGGGCAGCGACTGGGCCTTCTCGGTCGGCGCCCAGGCCGGCCTGGCCATCGCCGTACATCGTGACGACACCCGGGGCCGCGATCATGCGGTTTCCCTGCCGATCGTCCTGTGGTTCGAGGATCCCAACGATCCCGGCGGCGCGCTGGGGGCCGACTACCTGGTGCGACAACTCCGCGGGGTCGGCACCGTGCCCGACTTCTCCGACACCGACTTCTACCCGGTCATGGAGGTGGACCTCTTCCTGCCCGGCCTGCTCTCCTGGGAGTATCTGACCGACACCCGCGACGCCGCCTACGTGTTCGGCAACGTGCACGGCGGGGCCGGTTCCCTGCAAGCGGCGCTGAACGGTCCGGCCATCATCCGCTGCCGCGACTGCCACGTGGTCCGGCTGGACGATCCCCTCGCCGATCTGGTCTCGGGCGGACCCCTGGAATTGCGCACCCCGCGCCGCGGGGGCATCTTCGAAGCCACCCCGATCTCCTTGCGCGACAACGTCGTTCCGGTCCTGGAGGCACGCTGCGACAGTTGCCACGCGCCGGGCGGAGTGGCCTCCTCGATCCCCTTCGGCGGGGTGTCGGAGGAGCGCCGCCTGCGGGAACTGCTCGCGCCTGGGCGGGTTTTGTGGGAGAATCCAGAGAGCTCCCCGCTGCTCCAGGTTCCCGCTCGGGACCTGGACGGTTTTCACCCGCCGCTCGGGCCGCTGGACGGTTTCGCCGACAGCCCCGACTTCCGTCGCCTGCGTTCGTGGATCCTCTACGACGCTCCCGACAATTGATCCTTCCAACCTCACCCACCGCCACCACGATGAGATTCCGACTCCCCGCGGCCGCCACCCTGGCCCTCTCCCTTTCCCTGGTCGCCACCGGCAGCGCCGCGGCCCTGTTCAACTCCTTCGGCCCCATCGACGGAGTCGCCGCGCAACCCACCACCTACGCCAACTGCAGCCAGTGCCACATCGGCAATGCGGTGAACGGCGGCGACGGATCGCTGGTGATCAGCGGGGTGCCCGCCGAGTACACCCCCGGCACGACCTACACCCTGACCGTCACCCTGCAGGATCCCGGCCAGGCCCGCTGGGGTTTCGAACTCGTCGCCCTCGACCAGCTCGACGCCAACGCCGGCTCGCTGGCGGCGGGAGGACCTGACACCCAGGTCTCCACCGACATCCTGGGGCGCCAGTTCGTGAAGCACACTTCCAGCGGCACCCACGCCGGTACCCTGGACGGGCCGGTGAGCTGGACCTTCGACTGGAAGTCGCCCCCCGCGGGTACCGGCACGGTCTCCTTCTTCTGCGCGGGCAACGCCGCCGACAACGACCTGAGCCCCAGCGGCGATTTCATCTACACCGCCGCCACCGCGTCGGCGGAACTCGGTTCGGGCACCCAGGCCACTCTGGTCCTGCAACCGGACAGCCCGCGCCCGCGACGAGGCACGACCCTGGCGGTCCGCGCTCGGATCCGCAACCATCAGGCCAGCGCCAGCAGCACCACCCTGGTCTCGCGCCTCCGGCTCCCCAACGGCAACACCTTCCCCGCCACCGGCTGGCTGCTCCCCCCGATCCCGGTCTCGCTGCCCTCCCTCGGCCAGGGCGAAGCGGACATGCTGCACGCGGTCCCCATCACCGCACCGCTCATCACCGCCACCTACGAGGCCTTCATCGGGTCGGCGGGGAATCTGGTTTCTCAGGATTCCTTTACGGTCACGGTCCTCCCCTGAAACTGGCCCCCTTCGGTGGACCTTCCTGAGCCGAAACGGCCCCCTCCTTCCCGCGAAACGGCGCCCTCCCTCCCCCGCTTTCGCCTCCTCCCTA
>CAYVRL010000364.1:0-2932 GCA_964454065.1 uncultured Planctomycetales bacterium
GAGGCAACTTCGGCTGGAACCTGATCCTCCAGAACTGCGATGACGACGTCCTCGCGAGCTGGAACTCCTGGGGAGTGGCCACGCCCTCGGCGATCGCCACCTCGATCTGGGATCGGGTGGACGATCCCGCCCTGGGGCTGGTGGACGCTTCCCGTCCGGTGGCGGACCAGGTGATCGTGGACGACGACGGCGCGGGGGATTACCTCACCGTGCAGGATGGGATCGACGCGGTGGATCCCGGGGGCACCGTCCTGGTCCTCCCCGGCAGCTACACCGGTTCGGTGGTGATCGCCAAGAGCCTGGTGCTGCAAGGGAGCGGTACCGATCCCGATCCCCTGGTCGGTACCAATCTCTACGGAGACGACCCCGCCCCCGGGGTGGGCAACGACGTCGTCACCGTGCTCTCCCCGAGCGTCGAGGTGCGGGATCTGCGCATCGACGCCTGGTCCAGTACCTTCGGCGACCGCTTCGGAGCCGCGTTGATCTACGACCACGCGGACGCGGGCCTGGTGAGCGGCGTGCGCAGCGAACACGCGATCTACGGGATCTACGTCTACTACTCGAACGGCGTCACGGTCCAGTCCAGCCAGGCCGTGGACTGTGGCGTGGACTTGAACCTGGGGGGCGGGATCTTCTTCCGCGGCTCCACCGGCACCATCGGCGGCCCCGGTGTCGGCAACCTGGCCCAGGACTGTCTGGGCTCCGGGATCCTGATGCACAATGGTTCCGCGGGTACGGTGGAGGGGAATTTGGCCAAGAACTGCGGTCTGGGCTATCTCTCCAATGGAGCTTCGGCCTACACCTTGCTGATCCGCAACGCCGCCACCGCATCCACCCAGGGTTTCCAGGTGATCGGCAACAACGCCGCGGTGGATCTGATCGACAACACGGTCAAGTGCGGTGGGGGCGCCACCGGCTTCGCGATCTACGGAATCGGCGCCCAACCGTACCTCTTCCAGGGCAATTCGGTGGATGGCGGCGGCCTCGCTTCCTACGGCCTCTACGTGAATCCTCACACCCAGTGGGGATCCAGCGACATTCATGCGGTGTTCCACGACAACAGCTTCCTGAACACCCACTATGGGATCTATCTGGACGAGAGCGGTGGTTCCAGTTATTTGCTGGATCTCGACTTCGACGGCGCGGGCGGGCAACAGAATCGTTTCGCGGGTCACAGCCTCTACTCGGTGTATCTGAACCACTGCGACGACTTCGTTTCGATGCCGCAGAACTACTGGGGGACGATCAACCCCTTCTTGATCGAGGATCGGGTCTATCATCGGAACGACGATCTGGCCCTGGGGCTCGTGGATTTCGGTCTGGCCCTCCCGCCCACTCCCGATCTGCGCGTCGATCCGATCTATTTGAGCACCGGTTCCAAGGTGCAAGTGGTGGTGACCGGGCGCCCCGGAGATCCCTTCGGAATCGCCGCGGGGCGCACGCCGGGAAGTTGGGTCACTCCCTTCGGCACGCTGGGCCTGGATCAGGCCCATTCCCAAGTCGTGCTGAGCGACGTGATCCCGGCGAGCGGGGTCTTCGTGACTCGGATCGAGGCGGGTTCCGTCCAACCCGGCACCTGGCTGGCGCAGGGCGCGGTCGGCGGTTCGGTCGCCGCCATCACCGACCTGGAGACCCTGGAACTCCACTGAGGCCTCCCGTTCTCGAGTGTTAGGGTGGCGGAATGAGCCTCCGCCACCCTCTGCTCTTCCTGGCCCTTCTCCTGGCCTCGTTCCCGGCCTGCGCCGCCCCCCCGGCTCGGAACTTCCACAGCCTCTCGGCCCCGAGTCTGGAAGGGGATCGGGTGGGCTTCCACGACTATCGAGGCAAGGTGCTGCTGGTGGTGAACGTCGCCAGTCACTGCGGCTACACCCCGCAGTACGAGGGGCTGCAGCGTTTGCAAGAGGAGTACGGCCCCCGCGGTTTCCTGGTCCTCGCTTTCCCCAGCAACGACTTCGGGGGTCAGGAACCGGGTACCCCCGCGGAGATCCGGGCGTTTTGCGAGCGGAACTACCAGGTCAGCTTTCCACTCTTCGCGAAGGTGGTCACCCAGCCCGGCCCCGAGCAGTCGCCGGTCTATCGTTACTTGGGCGAGCGCAGCGGGGAACTGCCGAGCTGGAACTTCTGCAAGTACTTGATCGATCGCAACGGCGAGTTCCGGGCCTACTTCCCCTCTCCGGTCACGCCGGAGGATCCCGCTCTACGGGCGGCGCTGGAAGGCGCCCTCGGTTAGAATCCCCGGCTCATGAGTGCCACCAAGCGCCTCACGGAATACGCGGCCTGCAGCGGGTGAGCGGCCAAGCTCCCCCAGGGTGAGCTGGCGCAGGTTCTGCGTACCGTCGCCCCGGCCGCGGTCTCCGCGGATCTTCTCGTCGGTCCGCAGGGCTTCGACGACGCGGCCGCGCTGCGCCATGGCGACGGCCTGGTGCGCCTCTACAGCGCCGACTTCTTCCCCCCGGTGGTCGATGATCCGGCCGCCTACGGCGCGATCGCGGCCGCCAACAGTGTTTCGGACATCTACGCGATGGGGGGGGAGGCGGTCGCGGTCCTCAATCTCGCCGGTTTCCCGGCCGACTGGGACGCGGAGGTCACGGGGCCGATCTTCCGCGCCGCTGCGGAGAAGGTCGTGGAAGCGGGCGCGCTGTGGGTGGGCGGACACACCGTGCGTGCCCAGGAACCCCTCTTCGGTTTCGCGGTCTTCGGCGAAGTCCGGGAAGAGGAACTGGTCACCAACGACGCCGCCCGGCCCGGTGATCTGCTCTATCTGAGCAAGCCGCTCGGAACCGGTTCCCTGAACACCGCGGTCAAGCGGGCGATCGCCGATCCCGCTCAGGTCGCGGCCGCCGAGCGGGGCATGGCCCATTTGAACCGGGCGGTCGCGGTCGCGATGCGTGCCGCCGGCGTGCGCGCCGCCACCGACATCACCGGCTTCGGG
>CAYVRL010000365.1:0-2915 GCA_964454065.1 uncultured Planctomycetales bacterium
GGAATTGGAGCTGGAGGCGTGGCTGCGCGACTCCGAGGAGGAGGTGGTGGCGGTGGGGCGCGCGCGCTGGCGACTGGGGCCCCGCCAGGAGGGGAGGGCATGAACCCGGCCTCGGTCGAGCGTTTCCTGAGCCATTCGGGAGTGGAAGTGCCCGTACTCTGCGGCGCCATGTACCCCTGCTCCAACCCCGAGCTGGTGGCCGCGGTCAGCGAGGCCGGGGCCCTCGGGGTCATCCAGCCCCTCTCCTTCGCCTACGTGCACTGTGGAAGTTTTCGCGCCGGGCTCGATCGAGTCCGTGCTCGGACCACTCGTCCGGTGGGCTTCAACGCCATCGTCGAGAAGAGCGTGCGCGCCTACGAGGAGCGGATGCGGAAGTGGGTCGGCGAGGCCCTGGAGGGAGGGATCCGATTCTTCGTGACCGCGCTCGGCAATCCCCGTTGGGTGGTGGAGGAAGTCCATGCGGTGGGAGGTGCCGTCTATCACGACGTCACCGAGAAGCGCTGGGCGGACAAGGCCCTGGATGCCGGTGTGGACGGACTGATCTGCGTGAACCGGCGGGCGGGGGGACACGCCGGCACCCTTTCCGCCGCCCGTCTCCACGAGGATCTACACGACCTCGGGGTGCCCTTGGTGGCCGCCGGAGGAGTGGGCGACGGCCCCGCCTTCCGCGAGATGCTGGACCTGGGTTATTCCGCGGTGCAGATGGGTACCCGTTTCATCGCCACCCCGGAATGTCGCGTCCATCCGAGTTACCGGGAGGCGATCGTGGCCGCCACCGAAGAGGACATCGTGCTGAGCGAGAAGCTCTCTGGAGTTCCGGTGTCGGTGATTCGCACCCCATGGATCGAGAGCATGGGGACCCAGGCCGGACCCCTCGCCCGCCGTTTGCTGCGTGGCCGCCGCACGCGTCACTGGATGCGCACCTGGTACGCCCTTCGTTCCCTGCGGCGCCTGAAACGTTCCTCGCAACGTGGCCTGACCCGGCGGGACGTCTTCCAGGCCGGCAAGAGCGTGGCGGACATCCATGAGGTGGAACCGGTCGCCTCGATCGTGGCCCGGCTGGCCACGTATGCGACTCCCGGAGGCTCCTAGCGCCGGAGCGCGTCGACGATCTTCATCCGCGCGGCCCGCCATGCGGGGAGGAAGGAGAAGAGCAGCGAGGCGCTCAGGGTGGCGGCGACCAGGACCAGGATGGACTGGCCCTCGATCCGTACCGGGATCTCCTGGAACTTGTAGACCTCGGGGGTGAAGATGGGTTGGCCGCCGCCGATCCAGCGTTCCACCAGGTGCAAGTGATGGACCAGCCACCAGCCCAGGAGCAGTCCCAGCCCGCTGCCGGCGGCGGCCACCAGCAGGCCGAGGGCGGTGAAGAAGGAGACGATCTTGCCCGGACCGGCTCCCAGGGCCCCGAGGACTCCGATGTCCCGGCGTTTCTCCGCCACCGTCAAGGTCAGGGTGGCGACCAGTTGGTAGGCGGCGACCAACACGATGAAGAAGAAGACCGCCGAGAGGATGCCCTTCTGGTCCTCCACCGCGCGCAGGAAGTTGCCGCCCCGGTCGCGCCAGCTTCGCACCGCGTCGGTGCCCGGGGGCATCAGGCCGGCTTCGCGCAGCGCCCGGCGGGCGTTCGCGGCGAGGGTCTCCGGGTCCACACCGGTCCTGCCCCGGAGGAGGATCTCGGTGAAACCCTCGCGCAGGCCGAGCATGCGGGCCAGGTCCTCCCGGTGAACCAGCGCCCGGTCCAGGTCCTGGTCGTAACGACCGGTGGACAACCATCCCGCCAGGCGGAAGGTGGCCCGCACTGGGGTGGGGTGACCGCCCCGGGTACTGCGAAAGGAGAGCACCTCGACCGCATCACCCGGGCGCAGGCCCAGACGGTCGGCGAGGATTTCGGCGAGGAAGATCGGCGCCCCCTCCACTCCCGGGAAGTGCTCGGTGACCAGCTCCTCCTCGCTCCCCGCGCCGCCCCCGAGGAGCAACAATCCGGAGAGGTCGCTGCTGCGCGGATCGTCCAGGGAGCGGGCGGCGCGGCGGCCGAGGAGACCGTACCAGTCGATCCGGGGTTCCGCGGAGGCCAGGCCCGGCAGCGAGGCCAGCGCGGCTCGATAGCGGGCCAGCGAGGCCGGGGAGGGGGAGTCGCGGTGCCGGGTGGGGGCCAGGACCACCGCGTCTCCGACCACCGCGCGCAGGCTCCGCTCGACCTCGTCGCTGTAACCGTCCATCACCCCACGTACCGCGAACAGGACCGCCACTCCCAGGGCGATGGCGAGCGCCGACATCCCGAGCAGGATGCGGCTTCGCAGGTAAGCGGAGGCGAGACGGAAGAGGCTCACTCGCTCTCGATCCTCCCGTCCGCGAGGCGGAGGATCCGGGAGCAACGTCTTGCGATCTCCGGATCGTGCGTGGCGAGCAGTACCGCGGTACCTCGCTCGCGGGTCAAGGCCAGCATCAAATCGAGTACCTCGTGGCCGGTGTTGCGGTCGAGGTTGCCGGTGGGTTCGTCGGCCAGGAGGAGCGGGGGGTGGGAGACCAAGGCCCGGGCGATCGCCACCCGCTGCTGTTCGCCACCGGAGAGTTGGGAGGGGCGGTGGCGCAGGCGCCCTTCCAGACCCACCGCGGCGAGCGCGGCGCGGGCCCGCCCTCGCTCCGCGTGGCGGCGGCCCCACCACCAGCCACCACGGGCCAGACGCCGCGGGATCAGCACGTTCTCCAGGGCCGAGAGTTCCGGCAACAGGTGGAATTGCTGGAACACGAAACCCACCCATTCCGCCCGCAATCGGGCCCGGGCCGAGGGGCCGAGACCCTCCACCGGCCGTCCCGCCAGTTCCACGCTTCCACCGTCCGGAGCATCCAGCATCCCCAGCAGGTGGAGCAAGGTGGATTTTCCGCTGCCCGAGGCACCGCACAGCGCCACC
>CAYVRL010000366.1:0-2899 GCA_964454065.1 uncultured Planctomycetales bacterium
CTCTGTTTACATCACCATCAGCGACACCCAGAGGGACAATTTCCCCAGCCGGGTTCGCCTCCTCGATCGCGCCATCCGCCTGGCCTCCAGCCAGAAGGAAGCCGACAATCGATTGCGGGCGGGTACCCGAGATCGGGAACAGGAACTTCTTGCCGCGGGCTTCAGCCCCGAAAGGGCCGCCGCGCTCGCGCCGGCGCGGATCTTCGGCCAAAGGCCCGGACAGTACGGGACGAGAATTCTCTACTTGATTCCCAAATCCGGATCCTGGAAGTCGGAGGAGGAGGTTTCCAAGGTCTACATGGAGAACATGGCGTACGTCTTTACCGGCGACCTTTGGGGAAAGAAGGTGGAGGGCCTTTACGAAGGTGCCGTTCGGGGCTCCGAGATCGTCCTGCGGAACTGGGCCTCCGACATGATGAGTCCGCTTTCGAACCATCATGTCTATGAATACGCGGGTGGATTGAGTCTTGCCCTCGCCAAGGTCAATGGGAAGGTCCCCGATCTGCTCCTGAACGATGTCCGTTCGGACCAGCCTCGGCTTCGTGATTTCGGCTCGGTCATGCGAGAGGAGTTCCACAGCACCTTGTTGAACCCCAAATGGATGAAGGGGATGAAGGAGCATGGTTATGCCGGTGCCGGTCAGATGGCGGAGCTGGTCAAGAACGGCTTCGGCTGGCAGGTCACGCGCCCCGGGGCCGTCGAACAGGCGGTTTGGGACGCGATTCACGCGGCATATGTCGAGGATTCCAATCACCTCGGTTTGAAAGAATGGTTTTCCCAAGTGAATCCGAGCGCGTTCCAGGAGATCGCCGCCACCCTGCTGGAAGCCCATCGCAAGGGGTATTGGAAGGCCACGAAGGAGCAACTCTCGGTTCTCGCCAAGGCTTGGGCCGAATCGGTGGCCAAGGACGGCTATTCCCCGGGATTGGTCGGTGGGGGGAACCGGCCACTGCTGGAAACGGTACGTCGCTTGCTGGGCGGACCCGCGAACAGCGGTCTCCTGGCTGCGGTGGATGCAGCGGTGGCGCGGGTCGAGAAACCGATCCAAGGTGAGCAGCTCGAGGGCATGGAGCTGAAGGAGGAGGTGGACGATTCCCAGCAGAAGGAAGTCGAGTCTCCGCGGAACGAGGAGAAAGAATCCACTCCCAACGTGGAACGGGACTCCTCTCCTTCTTGGGAAGGGATCCTCGCCGTTCTCCTCTTGCTCGCGGTCTTCCTCGCGGGTTGGAAACGCCAGGGGGGAGCATTCCTGGGCTGATGGAGCAACTCGCCAGGATCCTCGTCCCGATTTCGGGTGCCTTGTTGGTTCCAGACCTCCTGCTCCTCGCCCTCGGTTCCCTGATGGCTCTGTACCAGATGGGCGGATTACTGGGCGAGTGGTTCACCCGACGCTCCTCGATTCCCGCTCATCGCGCCTACTGCCGACGAGTGGCGGGCCGCCCGCGTTGCTGCTTGCAAGCGGAGGAGATCCTGCGGGAATCACCTCTGGCCGCCCGTTGTCTTCCCGATTTGGGGCCAGATTCCGATGTGGACAAATGCTTGGACGATCTTCGTCTGGCCATGGACCGCAAACTGGATCGCCTGTTGCTCCTGGTGCGCTTGGGACCGATGCTCGGCTTGGCTGGCACTTTGATCCCGCTCGGTCCCGGTCTGCTCGCCTTGTCCGGCGGGGATGTCGCCGCCCTTTCCCGGTATCTGGTGGTGGCCTTCGGATCCACCGTGTTGGGCCTCCTGGTCAGCGGTGTGGCCTTCTTCCTGCGAACGCAGCGTCGCGCCTGGTACCAGCAGGACTTGAGTGATCTGGAGTTCCTGCTCGACCGTCTTCCGCGCCGACCCGAGAGAAGTGGAGGAGATCCCCGGTGAAACAAGGGCGACGGCTCCAGGAGGATCATGAGGATCCGCTCTCCGGAGTGGCCAATCTCTTCGACATCGGAATCGTTTTCGCTCTTGGCTTCATCGTTTCTCTGGTTGCCTACCTCGGACTACCGGAAGTTCTCGGAGAAAGCGATTTCACCCTGGTGAAGAACCCCGGGCAAGCGAATATGGAGGTGTTGATTCGGAAGGGGCGGAAGTTGGAACACGTACGGGCGACCGGGGCTCGGATTCGAGGTGCCGCGGGCAAGAAACTCGGTACTGCTTGGCGCCTCGAGGACGGCAAGATGGTCTACGTTCCGGAGTAGGATCCCGCATCCTCCACCACCCGGGTCATCGCCGCGGCCACGAGTTCGCACTCGCTCGGGTCGAGGCAGGCGGGGGGCAGGGCATAGAGGACATTGCCCAGCGGACGGAGGAGCACTTCGGGAAGTCTCCGGCAGGCGGCGCGCAGGGTGTCCCCAAGGCCAGCCAGATAGCCGCCGTCGGAAGCATGGAATTGGATCGCTACGATTCCGCCCAAGTGACGAATCCCTGCGACCATCGCGTGGGAGCGAAGGGGTGCGATCTCCGCGGCGATCCGCTCCCCGATGATCCGCATCCGGGCGGGAACGTCGTCTTCCTCACAGAGCGCTAGACTGGCCCGTGCCACTGCACAGCCCAAGGGATTGGCGGTGAAGGTGTGGCCGTGAAAGAAGGCCCGGGCACGATCGGGAGCGCGAAACGCCGCGAAGACGTCCTCGGTGGCCAGGGTCACGGCCAGGGGCAACATTCCGCCGGTCAATCCCTTGGAGAGGCAAAGGAGATCCGGCACGATTCCAGCATGCTGGCAGGCGTAGAGGCTTCCGGTGCGGCAGAAACCGGTCATCACCTCGTCGGCGATCAGCGGAATACCCGCGGCGCTGCACAGGCGGCGTGCGTCGCGAAGGAAGGAAGGGGAATGGAAGACCATTCCCGCCGCGCCCTGGACCATGGGTTCCACCAGCAGGGCCGCGATTTCGCCGGGGTGGGCCTGGATGGTGCTGGC
>CAYVRL010000367.1:0-2896 GCA_964454065.1 uncultured Planctomycetales bacterium
AGGACCTGCTCGAAATCGGCGGGCAGTTGCTCGGGGCGGGGTCGACCGGTGACTTCCCAAACCCGCCGATACTGGCGCAGGTAATGCCGACAGCGCGGGCACATCATGAGGTGGCCCCGGAGCAGGAGCCGGTCCAGGAAGTTCATCTCGCCCTCGAGATAGTCGTCGAGGATGTCGTAGACCGATCGGCAACGCATCAGGAGATCGGTCTTCACGCCTTCTCCCCCGCTCTCTGATCCGCGCAACGGCGCACCGCGGCTCGCCCCCGATGCAGGATCTGCCTCAAGTTGGTCGGGCTCACCCCCAGGATCTCGGCGGCCTCGGCGGCACTCAAACCCTCGAGCGCGCGCAGCTCGAGGGCGGCACGCTGCCCGTGGGGCAATTTCTCCAGGCATTCCATGACGATCTGCAACAACTCCTTGTTCTCATCCCAGACCCCGAACGTGACGTCTTCCTTCCAGCTTCCATCGGGACGGAAGTTCTCGGCCTCGGGATCGTCGCTGGAAAAGGCGAAATCCCGGCCACGGCGACGCAGGATGTCGTGGATCTTGTGACGAAGGATGCCGAAGCCCCAGGCGCGAAGACTGACTCGACCGTCGAAGCGTTCGATGGACTTGAGCATGCCCAACAAGGCTTCCTGGAGCGCGTCCTCGGCGGCGGCGACCTCACCGAGGATCTTTCGCGCGTAACCGAACATCTCCGGGGAGATCTGGTGGACGAAGCCCGCGGCGGCGTCTTCGTCTCCGCGGGCGATGCGGCGGGCGAGGTCCAGATCTTCCTTCCCGGAGGAGGCCATCGCCGGCATTCTAGGAAGATCCCTCTCCGGCGGGAGTCCAGCGGGCTCGACCATGGGCGTGCCGCTCCAGCAGGTCGAGCAAGCGCCGGTCATCGGCGCCCAGGACCTCCACGACCCCTTCCCAACCGAAATCGGTGTAGGCTCCTTCGAAACGGGCACCCGGGCAGAGGCTCTCGATCTCGTTGCGCAAACCCAACAGGGCGAAAGGCAGTTCCACCCAGTAGCGATGGCTGGGCAGGATGGTCGTCCGTGGCGTGGCCTCCAGCGCTCGAGAAACCGCCGCGGAGTAGGCGCGGACCAATCCGCCGGTGCCGAGTTTGACCCCGCCGAAGTAACGCACGCAGACCGCGCCGATCTCGTCCAGCCCGCTTCCCTGCAAGACCTGGAGCATCGGGCGCCCGGCGGTGCCGCCCGGCTCGCCGTCGTCGGAGAAACGGTAGGCGTCTCCGGCCCTCCAGGCCCAGCAGTGATGGCAGGCCTTGGGGTGTTCCGCACGCAGTTCCGCCAGCCGGGCCTCCAGGACGGGGAGTCGGGGGGCACGGAAGACCCAGGCCAGGAAGCGCGAGCCGCGATCCTCATGGCCACCTCGGCCTTCCCCGGTCGGTACTTCCCGCGCTCCCGAAAGCCGTTCCTCCTTCATTCCGGATCGCGCCCCAGCAACAAATCGGTGCGCTCGTGGGCGGCCGGAGGAACGAGATCGGAACGCGTCATCACGGCTCCCTCCAACACCGACCGCCACGGCGAGGGCCCCAAGGCGTCGAGCCCGGGGACGGAGCGGCGGATCAGTTCCCGCACCCGTTCGGCGTTGCGGGTGGCGATGCGGATGATCTGCGCCACGTCCACGTGCTCGTGATCGGGGTGCCAGCAATCGTAGTCGGTGACCATCGCGATGCAGGCGAAAGCGATGCCCGCCTCCCGGGCGAGCTTGGCTTCGGTGGCATTGGTCATCCCGACGATCCGGGCGCCCCAGCTCCGATAGAGCTCGGATTCGGCACGGGTCGAGAACTGAGGGCCCTCGATGCAAACGTAGGTACCGCCCTGATGCACGCGCAGATCCAGGCCGCGCGCGGCCTCACCGACCACCCCGCGCATGTCCGCGTCCACCGGATCGCCGAAGGGAACGTGGGCGACGATGCCCTCCCCGAAGAAGGTCGGAACCCGCCGGGTACAACGATCCAGGAACTGGTCCACCATCACGAAATCGCCGGGGGCGTATTCCTCGCACAGAGAGCCCACCGCCGAAACCGAGAGCAAGCGTTGCACGCCCAGCGAACGGAACGCCCAGATGTTGGCGCGGTAGGGAATCTCCGAAGGGAGGAAGCGATGACCCCGACCATGCCGGGGCAGGAAGGCCACGGGCACCCCCTGCAGTGCGCCCAGCAGGATGCGGTCGGAGGGCGCCCCGTAGGGAGTGTCCAGGTCGATCTCACGGGCCTGGTCGAGACCCTGGATGTCGTAGACCCCGCTTCCACCGATGACACCGATCCGGGCCTCGTTCTGTTCCGTCATCCTTCTCGATCGCGACGCTGCCAGGGGGACGTGCCCTTCCACTTGCCGCCTTTCCAGACGGGTTCGTCGTTCTTCTTGCCGCGGCGCGCGGGGCGCGGAGCGGGTTTGCCGTCCCGACGCGCGGGTTTGCCGTCCCGACGCGCGGGTTTGCCGTCCCGACGCGCGGGTTTGCCGCCGCGACGCACGGGGCGTCCGCCCTGCGGCACCGCGAGGCGACGATCGCGGCGCTGGGGCTCCACGACCCGCATCCTCCCCTCGGAATCCGGGAACTCCAGGCAGTGACGGGAAACCCACATCCGCGGATGCCAGGTGGGAGAGAGGCGCTCCTGCGGCCGGGGCAGGGCCAACCGCTTCACGACCAGGGTGGCGTAGTGTCCGCGGGGAAGAGTGAAACGCAGACGCATCTTCTGGTTGTGGCGGTAGAGATCGTCTCGCTCCGCGGGCGCGGCACGAAGGTACTGGGGAAACATCAGGAGCGGGCGCGGCTCGCTCTGGGGACGGAAACCGCCGATGTCCAGGGCCAGGAAGTCCTCCGCCTTCACGCCCTCGGCGCGGAAGACGGCTTCGTAGCAACGTTGCGAGCGCTCGTCG
>CAYVRL010000368.1:0-2894 GCA_964454065.1 uncultured Planctomycetales bacterium
CTGCAGATCCTGCAGCAGGTCGGTCAAGAGTTGAGCCCGTTCCTCCGCGCTCGCTTCTTGGAGGGGAATGTGGGCGAACTCGGGTTGACCCGTGAACGGTTGGACGTCCAGGATCTTGAGCATCCGCACCGCGGCCGCCACGAAGGGGCCGAAGCCTTGGACCAGCAGAGCGTGCTCCTGGGGGAGGGGCATGAAGGAATCGGTGCCGCCCGCGGCCCCTCCGCCGCCGAGGGCGGTGCGGAGGTTCACGCCGAGACTCTGCGCCTCGCCATAGCGGAGCCGGAAGACGGTGGCGATGTAGGTGCCCGGCTGGTCGCGAAAGGCCTCCACGTCGTCCCCCTCGACGAAGATCGCGTTTTGCTTGACCATTCCCCGCGTGGTCTGGTTGTCGCTGGTGATCACGATCACCGCAAGATCCCCGGAGCCTTGCTGCACGCAGACGAAACCGTTGATCTTCATCATGATCTGGAAGAAGGGATAGAAGTCGGTCTTGCGGATCCTCTTGCTCCCGTAGAGGAGCAGCTTCTTGGAGTCCAGCATGCTCCGGGTATTCGCGTTGCCGGTTTCGTCGATGGTGAAATTCAGGCCGGTGACCATCTGCGCCACCTTGACGAACTGACGGAGGGTGATGCCGCCCTCGTCGGTTTCGTCGAAGCGGAGGGTGATATAGGTGCCTTCGTCCTGGAGGATCCCCTCCGGGATCGCGACTTCCTCGTCGCCCTGCTGGGCGGAGGCCGAGGGCGGGGCATCCTGCGGGAGCGCCAGGAGAGCCGGGGAGAGCAGCAGCGAGAGCAGGAACTGGAGCATGCGCGTTGGGGCAACGGGTGCCGGCCTCCGAGGGCCGTCCAGGAGAGTCTAGTGGCGAAGGACCTCTCTACAAAACCCTTCCCTCTCCGAGTTTGGAGACGCCACGAAGGCGGGGCCTCTTCCCGGCAATTCGTCCCTTCCGAGTCCCGGATTCCCCGCTCGCGCCAGGTTAGGATGCGCGGCCCGAAAGCTGCCTCCAGGCCCCATGTCACCTCCGAACCCCGCGGCCCTTCCCCTGGGCGAATCCTCCGGCTTCCTCCCCCCGCTCGGCTGGGTTGCGCCCTTCGTGCTGATGCTCCTGAGCATCGCGGTCCTGCCGCTGGTCACCCCGCATTGGTGGGATTCCAACCGCAACCGCTTCAAGGTGGCCCTGCTCTTCGGACTCCCCGTTCTCGCCCTCTTCGCCTGGCATGGGGATTGGCACCGGATCACCCATACCCTCCACGAATACACCAGCTTCCTGCTGCTCCTCACCGCCCTCTTCGTGGCATCGGGCGGCATCGTGCTGGACGGCGATCTGCGGGCCACTCCGCGAGTGAACGCCTCGTTCCTGTTCGTGGGTGCGGTTTTCGCATCCTTCATGGGGACCACCGGGGCGGCGATGCTCTTGATCCGACCGCTGCTCAAGACCAACTCCGAGCGCCAGTACAAGGTCCATACGGTGGTCTTCTTCATCTTCCTGGTCTGCAACATCGGGGGCTGTCTCACCCCCTTGGGAGATCCCCCGCTGTTCCTCGGTTATCTGCGGGGGGTACCCTTCACCTGGACCTTCACCTTGGTGAAGGAGTGGGCCTTCGCCAACGTCCTCCTGCTCGGCCTCTACCTGCTCGTCGACGGACACTTCTACAAGAAGGAGGACGCCTATCACCGGTTGATGGACAAAGTGGAGATCCGCCCCTTGCGCTTGGTGGGGAGCATGAATTTCCTCTGGCTGGGGGTCGTGGTCGCTGGGGTCGCCCTCCTCACCGACCAGAACCTGGCCACCTGGACGGGCCAATCCACCGAGGCCTTCCTGCCCCTCTTCGGCCGGGATCTGCTCCTCGTCGGGGTCGCCCTGGGGGCCTATCTGACGACTCCGGAGGACTACCGCCGGGCCAATCACTTCTCCTGGCATCCGATCGTGGAAGTGGCGGCCTTGTTCTTCGGGATCTTCCTGAGCATGATGGCAGCGATCGCGCTGTTGGAACACCATGGTCCCGAATTGGGCCTCCACAGCCCCACCCAGTTCTTCTGGGCCACCGGCAGCCTTTCCGCCTTCTTGGACAACGCACCCACCTACGTGGTCTTCTTCGAGACCGCCCGCACCCTGGCCGCCGACGGCCACGAGCTGGTTGCCGGGGTCCAGGTCCACTTGTTGGCCGCTGTTTCCCTCGGGGCGGTCTTCATGGGGGCGATGACCTACATCGGCAATGCCCCGAACTTCATGGTCAAGTCCATCGCCGAGCAGAGCAAAGTGAGGATGCCCAGCTTTTTCGGCTACATGGGGTATTCCGTCCTGATCCTGCTGCCGCTATTCTTCCTCGTCACCCTGGTCTTCCTCCGCGGATGAGCCTCGCCGACCATCTCCTTCCGGATACCGTCCTCATCGCCCCTCGCGTTTCCGACAAGTGGGAACTCCTCGATCGGATGGTCGAAACCCTGGTGGCCGCGGGCCATCTCCCGGCCGAGCGGCTGGAGGAGGCCAAACGAGCCATCCTCGACCGCGAACGGAGTGTCTCCACCGGCATGGAAGACGGGGTCGCGGTTCCCCACGCCGCCCTGGAAGGTCTGCCCGGGGTCCTCGCCGCCCTCGCCCTGCTTCCGGACGGCATCGAGTTCCAGGCCATGGACGGCCAGCCCACCCGGATCGTGGTCATGTTGCTGGTCCCCCGCGAGGAAAAACTCCTGCACGTGCGCACCCTGACGCAAGTGGCCCGCCAGTTGAGCGACGAATCCTTCCGGGTCGCCCTCCTCCGTGCTCCCGACGGGGCGGCCGCGGTCGAACTCTGGAAATGACTCCGGTCCGGCCGCTGCCGGCCCCTCGCCGGGATCACCCCCAGCTCGACCAGATCTGGATGCGGGCGGCCACCGCCGCTTCGAGCCGTTCC
>CAYVRL010000369.1:0-2888 GCA_964454065.1 uncultured Planctomycetales bacterium
CGGTATGCAAGGGTTCCACTTGGATCGAACTCATGCCCGGAGGGCTCGTCCACCCCAACGTGCTGCGCGCCTGCGATATCGATCCCGAGGTCTACAGTGGGTATGCCTTCGGCCTCGGACTCTCGCGCTTGGCGATGCTCCGGTACGGCATCCATGACATCCGCTGGATGTTGAGCGGTGATCTGCGTTTCTTGGAGCAGTTCTCGGGATGAAGATCTCCCTGCACTGGTTGGCGGATTTCGTGTCTCTGGAGGGGCTCTCTCCGGAGCGGGTCGGGGAGTTGCTCTCTCTCCACACCGCCGAAGTCGAGGGCCTGGAGTACTACGGTTCCGCGATCGAAGGAGTGCTGGTCGGCCAAGTGGTCTCCTGTCGCTCCCATCCCGACGCCAGCAAGCTCTCCGTCACCGAAGTGGATGTCGGACGTGGCGAAACCCTGCCGGTGGTGTGCGGGGCTCCCAACGTCCGCCAGGGTTTGAAGGTCGCTTTCGCGCCGGTCGGATGTCGTCTACCCGGTGGGATCAAGATCAAGAAAGCCAAGCTGCGTGGTCAGGTCTCCGCCGGCATGATCTGTTCCCGTCGCGAATTGGAGTTGGGGGAGGAACACGGAGGCATCCTGGAATTGCCCGAGGAGGCTCCGGTGGGGGCTCGATTGGTGGACTACCTCGATCTCCTCGATCCCGTCCTGGAACTGGACAACAAGTCCTTGACCCACCGACCGGATCTTTGGGGGCACTATGGTTTCGCCCGCGAGTTGGCGGCGATCCTGGGCCGCGAACTGTGCCCCCTGCCCTTGCTCCAGGATTGGCCCGGTCCCCCTGCCCAGGTCCCCGTCCACCTCGAGGATCCGGCGGATTGCCCCCTTTACCTGGGCCTGAGGATCTCCCTGGATGGTCCCCCTCGCCCTTCGCCCGACTGGCTCCAGCGGCGCCTTCTGGCCGTGGGGCAGCGTCCCCTCGACGATCTGGTCGACTCCACCAATTACGTGCTCCTGGAAACCGGTCAACCCACGCACGCCTTCGACCTCGAGCGCCTCGCGGGCCCCGAGATCCGGGTGCGGCGGGCGGTCGCGGGGGAGCGTTTCCAGACCCTGGATGGAGTCGAGCGGGAACTCACCGCCGAGGACCTCCTGATCGCCGACGGGGAGAAGGGGGTGGCCCTCGCGGGGGTGATGGGAGGGGCCTGTTCGGAAGTCACCACGAGGACCCGGGAGTTGCTGCTCGAGAGCGCCGTCTTCGACCCGGTCCGGGTACGGCGGACCTCGCAGCGCCTGGCCCTGCGTACCGAGGCATCCGCCCGCTTCGAGAAGTCCCTGGATCCCGCGCTGGCGGAACTCGCTTTGCGTCGCTTCGCGCTGCTCCTCTCCCAGCTTCGTCCCGAGGCCCGGGTCCTCGGCTCTCCCGCCCGTGCCGGAGCCGCCGAAGCTCCGAAACGACGGATTCCCCTCGATCCGAAGCGGACCGCCGCTCTCCTCAGCCTTCCCCTTTCCACCGAGGAGGTCGCCGCCCCCCTCCGCGCGCTCGGTTTCGGGGTCGAGGAGGCAACCGGGGGCGAGCTGGTGGTCTCCGTTCCGTCCTGGCGGGCCACCAAGGACATCACCACCGATGTGGACCTGGTCGAGGAGGTGGGGCGGCTCTCTGGTTACGACCGGATTCAGGCCGAGGCCCTGCATGCTCCGGTGGAGATCCCTTGGCAGGATCCCGCTCGGTCCCTGGCCCGGCGCCTGTCCGATCGTCTGGCCGGCGGCTGGCAAGCCCATGAGACCCAGGGAGATTCCTTCCTGGATCGGGTCTGGCTGGATCGTCTGGGGCTGGGAAGGGATGCTTTTCTGCGTCTTCAGAACCCGGTTCAGGCGAACGTGGACCTGATCCGGCGGGACCCGATCCCCACCCTGCTGGAGCAGGTGGCGGGCAACCTCCGGGAAAGACCCGAAGGCGTCCTCTTCGAGGTCGCCAAGGGGTACGAGCCACGATCCGGCCGGGAGCCGCGGGAACGGCACTGGCTGGGGATCGCTCTCTGGCGGCGCCGGGGGGATCGCCCCGACGGCCCGAGGAGTCTCTTCGGCCATTCCCGGAGTCTGGCCGAGGACCTCCTCTTGCGTTGCGGACTCTCGGTTCCTCCCTCGAGTCCGGTGGACTCGAGTACCGCACCGTGGGCCCATCCGGCCCGGAATCTGATTTGGGAGAAGGGGGGTCGGCCCCTGGCCGTCAGCGCCTTGCTCCATCCCCGCTTGCTTCCCCCCTTGGACCTGGAAGCCAGTGAGTGCACCGCCGTCCTCCTCGACCTCGAGGCCATTCTCGCGCTCGGCGGCTCCTCTCCGCGGCCCCGTTTTTCTCCTCCCGCTCGGCTTCCGGGCATCAAGGTGGACGTGGCCCTGGCACTCCCCTCCGATCTCCCCTACGCCGAGGTCGAGACCGCCCTTCGGAAGGCGGGCGGCAAACTCCTGGAGAGCCTGGAACTCTTCGACCTCTTCGAGGGCGATCCGCTTCCCGTTGGATCCCGGAGCCTCGCCTTCCACGCTCTCCTGCGTGCCGACCACCGGACCCTCACCGAGCAGGACGAACGACGTTTCCTGCGCCGCGTGGAACGGGTCGCCCAGGAATTGGGCGGCAGTCTGCGCTCCTGAGGGTCCCTTCCCGCCCCCTCAAGGGGTCCAGGGCGGGGCCCCCGGTTCCGGAGGTCGGTTGGCGAGGAGGTGTTCCTCTCGCCAGCTCAGCCACAACCAGCTCCGGGTTCCGTCGCTTCGCAAATGGGTTCCGAGACGGCTCAGGAAGAGTTGATCGTGCCTGACTTCATGAATCACCACGAAGGCGGGGGAGGGAGCGGCGAGTTTCCGGGCGGCGGCCGCGAAGGCGGCGGGTACCGGCTGTTGGGGGGGGGCTTTTCCCCGT
>CAYVRL010000370.1:0-2886 GCA_964454065.1 uncultured Planctomycetales bacterium
CAGGGAAAGTCTTCGTTTTCGATGACATGTTCGAGCACGAAGCCTATAACGGCACGAAGGAGAGGCGGATCGTCCTGATGTGCGATTTCCTCCGCCCCTTCTCGGCCCGCACTTCGCTGCTCGGCCACTTCCGCCAGCGACTGATCCTGCGCCGCCAGATGCGCGCTCAATGGGAGCGCGTGGAAGCGGCGCGCCGCGCCCTGCAGGGCGAATCGAACCACGACTGATTCCGCCAGCCACATCTTCCTCGCAGCCCAGAGAGGCAGCGCTCTCCTTCTCCTCTTGGCCCTGATGGTGCCGGGGCTGGCATGTGCAAGCAGGGGTGACCAAGGATGGCTGTCACGCCACCGGAGGGCCGAACCATGGAGCGGCGCCTGGTCGGACCAGTTCTCCAGTCCGAGGACCTTGGGCCCAGAGGCGGGTCTGGCCCTGACGGCGCTCGCCCTCGCCCCTTGGGACCGAAGCGCGGCCGACCATCTTTCCCGGCACCCCTGGTTCAGCAATGGCAGCACCACTCCTGGTGATGCCACCATGTATGCGCTGGCAGCAATGGAGCTGGGGGCCGCTGGATGGGAGGCAGCCGACGGGGACCACGGGCAGGCGTTCGAGGTGGCCGCGGAGTCTCAGCTCGTCACCGGTTTGCTGACCAGTTCGATCAAATTTGCCACCGGCCGCCGCCGGCCCGGCCATGGGGCAAGCAATTCTTTCCCCTCCGGCCACGCGAGCGCATCCTTCGCGGCAGCGACTTTCCTCGCGCGGCGGACCTGGGATCTCCATCCGGAGCTGAACCCGCTTCTCGGGGCCGGTTTCTATCTCCCCGCGATCTTCGTAGCCTTCAACCGGGTGGAGGGCCACCGTCACTACCCCACCGATGTCGCTGTGGGCGCTCTTCTCGGAACTCTGGTCACCAACCTCGTTTACGATGCCCATTATCCCTCACCCGACCACTCTCACCCCACCTTGTTCCCCATCCTGGCCCCCGGCGAAGTGGGCCTCGCCGCCGAGTTGCGGTTTTGATACTCGAAATGCCGGGTGACTTCTTCTCGTTTCCTGACACGAGATGCCGGGGAAGGAATGTCAGGAATCGGGAAGAAGTCACCCGGCACGAGGAGTCAGGGGTGGAGAGGAACGTCCACAGTGGCGCCGTGGACATTCACGAGGACCGGGATGGAACGGACCCTCTTGTCCAGATCGTCGAAACAGTCCAGGCGATAGTCGCCCTCCGGCAGATCTCGGACCACCCACTCCTTGTGCCTCGCGACTTCCCGAATGGTCGGTTCGAGTGGGTGTACCAACCTGAAGTCCGGAACGAGTGCGATCCTTTCCACTGCCAAACCATCCGCACAAGTAACGGTGACAGGGCCCGCCGTACGCCGGAGAACGACGAGGTCGTCACCCCGGCTCTTCAGCCCGTCGGCCCAGTAGCCCGTACAGCTGATTCGCACTTCGTCCCCCACCGCATCCTTCAAGACAGCCACTCCGTCCCGATCGGTATAAGCGAGTTCCCCATTCCCCAGATCGAGGACGGAAACCCCAGGTATGGGGTGTTTCAAGAAATCGACGATCGTGAAGCGTGCCACGGCATCGAGCGAAGCAAGATCCAGGAAACCGGAGAGGAGGAAGGGATCGACCGGAACCGTGACCCCCTGGGAGGGCAGCCGCAAACTCAGACCTTGGTACCCGTTGGAACGGATACGAAGGATCCCGTCGGTGTCGGAACGGCCCTCACCGGGAAGGACATATCCCCTCCATAGAAGCTGCCAACGTTCGCTCCCAAGCGTATGCCCACCGTCTTTCAATTGGACCTCGAGCTCATCTCCGCCTTGCCACTCCAAGGACAATTCGGGCGAAGGTTGAGAGACCGTCACGCGAACCCACGAGGCTTGGTTTCCTTGCCAAGCGATGAAACCGAGCTCGGCATCTTCCTCTGGTTTCGCAGGGATGGAGAACGCTCCACTCGGCGCAACCAAATCGGAATACCATCCACCACGGGTGAAGGAAAGAACACGGACCGTCTGATCCGGAGGAGGAAGCAAATGGCCCCTCAGGACGTTTTCCGTAGAGGAAAGGTGGAAAGCGACTCGTTCAACGGAACCGATCTCCGCCAGATCCACCGAAATCCGGGTGGTGCAATAGTTACCCATCTGGGTCCGATTGGGATCCAAACTGAGGATATACTTCCCTGGGGCCAAGCCCTGGAAAGCGAAGCGGCCGTCCCGAATTTCCGCTGTGGAAAGCACGTTCCCACCCGGCTGACAAAGGTCCACGAGCAAAACCCCGGAACCGAGTGAGGCATCGGACTCCAAGGTTCCCGTGATGGAACAACATCCAATCCGCACTTCACCCAGGTCGAGGCCCTTTTCAGGAACGATGAAAGGGCCCACTCGTCCCTGATGACCAGAGGAATCGCGAAGGAGTAAGCTGTATTTCCCCGGATCGACTTGGATGCGGACCGTCCCGTCCGTCTGCTTCCACTCCCGCCCCTCTTCCCCCGAAGGGCCAAAGAGCTGAAAGGTCCACGATTGGGATTTGCCACCCATCGGCACGGTGAAGGACAATTCGGCATCGGGAGGGCCGATCGAAATCACCCGCTTTTCCCCGGGTTCCAGCACCAGCTCGCGAACGAGGATCCTCCCCTTGGGGCCTCGACACACGAGAGTTCCCGGCCCTTCGGGAATGAGAGCATGCTCCTCCCCGTTCTCCAAATCCACGTATGCCGATGGATAGGCTTCGGGTCGATAGCGGATTTCCCATTGCCCACCCGCTGACTCGCCGGAGGCATCGACCGCGACCTTCAAGGAGGAAAAACCCGGAAGCGGAATATCCACGTAGTAGGGATCTTCGAGAGGGACCTCGATCACGGCAGCAGGAAGGGGGAAATCGCCG
>CAYVRL010000371.1:0-2859 GCA_964454065.1 uncultured Planctomycetales bacterium
GGGAGAGGCTCAAGATGAACGGATACTCCGCATTCCCCCTCCTCCGCGCCCGCCGCATGGCCCGGGAAGGTCGCTTCCTGGCCGCGGCGGACCTCCTCTGCTCGGCCTTCCGGGGTCACCCCGAGGACGCCGACGTGGCCGAAGAACTGGCGGAAGTCCTCCGAGCCGTGGGAGATCTAGAGGGATCGGAGGATTACTTCCGCCGCGCCGAGTGTGCCCGGGGAGGGGGACCGGGAGGGCGGCCGCGGCCGAGCGCCGCCTAACCGGAGTCTGGCCCAGTTCGGTGGAGGTCCCGCAGGCGGCCCCCTGGGCAAGATCCCCCTTTTCACCTGGGAAACGAGAATCCCGTCTCGTCGCTCCGCGAGCCCTGCCCTGGCACCGCGAGAGAACGAGACGACAGGGAGACGGTTCAGGCTCGCGAGCGTTACACGGAGTCCAGGATTCGGCCTCCACCAAACTGGGCCAGATTCCGGGTAGGGTGATTGGACGCCGTGATCGAATCCTCCCCTCTCCCCCCCGACCCGCCTTCGGCGCCTCTCCCTCGGCCCGAGGAGGATCCGATCCTGCTCGAGGACCTGGCCGCGATCCTTCGCCTCCTTCCCCTTTGGCGGAAGCTCGACCGGATCCTGGCCGCGGTCGTGGAGAACTTTCGCTTCCCCGAGGACTCTCCCTTCCGGCTGCTCAGTGAGACGCCGAGCGACCAGCGGGTGGAATACGGACTGCGCTGGGGGGAACCGAAGGGGTTGCTGCAAGTCTTCGCGGGCATGAGCTGGGGAGATCTCGGCCACGACCCGCTCTGGGAAGTGCGCGTGGAGGCCGGTTCCCGGCTGGATCCCGCGCCCCTCCGGCTGGCGGATTTCCCCCGCCTGGCGGCTCGCCGCGCCGACAGCCGCTTCACCGAGTGGGACCGCTTCTGGCACGAGGAACCCGCTCGATCCCGGTACTTGTTCGGCTGTTCCGCCGCGTGTACCCGCTTCCTCGAGGAACCGGATCCGGACCGGACCGCGGCGGAGTACCTGGCTGGGGCCTTGAACGCCATTCACTATTCGGGTTCCCTGTTGGCCCTGCTGGAAGCTGCTGCCGCCGATCCCAGCGCATCCTGACCCCCCTGGATCATCGTGCCCTCCTCTTCCGTCCTCTGTCCTCACTGCAGTTACGAGATCAGCAGTTACACCGAACTGGTGGAAGTCCTGGAGTCCGGTGGCCACTGCCTGCTCTGCGGAGGGATCGTGGCCGAGGAACCGCTGCGCTCCGCCCTCGACGCCTTCACCGACGAGGAGATCTTGGCTGCGGGAGTCCAGCGGGCGGAGGACGAGGCGGATCTCGCGGAGGAGGAGAACACCCTGGAGGGCGACCCGGACTTCGGGGACGAAGGCGAGGAAGAAGAGGATCCGCTCTTCTGACAGTTCCCCAGGGCCTGCCATTCCTGCAGTCGGCCACGGAAGGAACCCGACGCAAACGCATAAGCTATTTACAAAAAAGGATATACGCTTTCTCTCGCCAGAGTCCGGAAGTGGCACACGGCTTGCTATTTCCTCATCGGTCCGAGTCATGTCCTACCGCATCCTGATCGCCGACGACAACGATTCCGCCCGGCAGGCGCTTCGCGCCATGCTGGTGCAGAGCGGTTTCGTCGTCGAAATGGCGGAGGACGGCTCGAGCGCCCTGCGGCGGTTGCTCGAGTTCGACTTCGACCTCTCCCTGCTCGACATCCACATGCCTGCGTTGACCGGGATCGAAGTGCTTTCCCAGCTCCATAGCGCCGGCCTGGCCGTTCCCAGCATCCTGATGACCGGCCACCCCTCGCGCGCGATCGAAGCCGCCGCCATGGAGGCCGGCGCGCTCGCGATGCTTCGCAAGCCCATCCCGGCCGAAGTGCTGCGGATCGTCGTACGCCGCGTGATCAACCGGGAGACACCCCCGGACCAAGCCCCGCAAACCTGAATCCAACGAAAGGAATCCCGATGGCCAAGACCGCCAAGAAAGTCGCGATCCGCCCCCTGGGCGACAAGGTTCTCGTGAAGCGCCTCGAGGCTGCCGATGTCAGCGTCGGCGGCATCGTGCTCCCCGACTCCGCCAAGGAGAAGCCGCGTGAAGGCTCCGTCATCGCCCTCGGTGATGGCCGTCTGCTCGACAGCGGCGAGCGCACCGAATTCACCGTCAAGAAGGGGGACACCGTCCTCTTCACCTCCTACGCCGGCACTGAAGTGAAGTGGGAAGGCGAGGAGTACTTGATCCTCTCCGAGGACGACATCCTCGGCATCGTGGGCTGACCAGCCGGCGAAAACCCCAAATACCAGGAACAGAATCATGGCTGCCAAGAAAATCGCCTACGACCAGGACGCCCGCGAACACATCCGCAACGGCATCCACAAGCTCGCCGCCGCGGTGAAGGTCACTCTCGGCCCGCGGGGACGCAATGTGATCATCGAGAAGTCCTTCGGCACTCCGACCGTCACCAAGGACGGGGTCACCGTCGCCAAGGAGGTCGAACTCGAGGACAAGTACGAAAACCTGGGCGCGCAACTCGTGCGTCAGGTCTCCAGCAAGACCAGCGACGTGGCCGGTGACGGAACCACCACCGCCACCGTCCTCGCGGAGGCCATTTTCGAGGAGGGCCTGCGCAGTGTCACCGCCGGAGCCAATCCGGTGGAACTCAAGCGAGGTATCGACGAAGCCGTGGATGCGGTGGTCTCCTTCCTGCGGCGCAAGTCCACCCCGGTCAAGGGTCTGGACGAGATCCGTCAGGTCGGCACCGTGGCGGCCAACAACTCGGCCGAGATCGGGGACAAACTCGCCGAGGCCTTCGAGCGAGTCGGCAAGGACGGAGTCATCACCGTCGAGGAAGGTCGCGCCCTC
>CAYVRL010000372.1:0-2856 GCA_964454065.1 uncultured Planctomycetales bacterium
CAAGAGATAGTCGCAGCACTCGCGGGCGATCCGGGCGTAGAAGGGATCCCCGCTCTGCCGCCATGCCTCCAGATAGACCGGAATCAGAGTCCCCTGGTCGTAGAGCATCTTCTCGAAGTGGGGGATCAGCCACTGCGCGTCCGTGGAATAGCGGGCGAAACCGCCCCCGATCTGATCGTACATCCCCCCGGAGGCCATCCGTTGCAAGGTGAAGTAGGCCATTTCGCGGGCGTGGTCGTCGCCGTGCCGATCGGCGAGGGCCAACAGGAAACGAAGATCGGCCGCTTGGGGGAACTTGGGAGCTCCGCCGAAACCTCCGAAACGGGAATCGTAGTCCTCGTCGAAAGCGGCCACCCAGCGTCGTTCCAGCATGGACAGCTCACTTCCCGCGGGGAGCGGATCCTGGGGCGCGGGAGGGAAGGAAACCGCGAGGGATCGTCCCATCTCCGAAGCACTCTTCTCGATGTCCTCTCGGCGTTCCTTCCATGCCTTGGCGATCGCTTGCAGGAGCTGGAGGAAGCCCGGACGCCCATACTTTTCCCGCGGGGGAAAGTAGGTGCCACCGTAGAAGGGCTTCAGATCCGGGGTCAGGAAGACGCTCATGGGCCAGCCGCCGCTTCCCGTCATGCGCTGGACCGCCGCCATGTAGAGCTCGTCCAAGTCAGGACGTTCCTCCCGATCCACCTTGATCGAGACGAAGTGGGCGTTCATGTATGCGGCGATTTCCTCGTCCTCGAAGGATTCCCGCTCCATCACGTGGCACCAGTGGCAGGCCGAATAGCCAATGCTCAGGAAGATGGGCTTGTCCTCCTTCTTGGCCCGTTCCAGAGCCTCTTTCCCCCACGGATACCAGTCGACCGGGTTGTGGGAGTGCTCCAGGAGGTAGGGGCTGGTTTCCCCCACCAGGTGGTTCCCGGGGGGAGAGGATTCCTGAGCACGCGGGGAAGGGGGCACGGAGGTCGGTTCCTGAGGCGGGGGCAGAAGCAGAGCGGCAAGCGGAAGGATCGCACAGAGCATGGGTTGGGACGATTAGGACAGGAAGGAGGTCGTTTCCAGGCGAGCCCCTTCCCCCATTCTCCGGTTCCACCCTTCCTTCCGCGGCTTCTTTCTGGTAGAACAACGGGCCAATGGGCTTCCTCCACCGCCTCTTTACGGGAGCGGGGGAAGGCGACGAAGATCGCCCCCGCTCCCCGGAGCAAGCCCGATCCGAAGCCCCGACCGGCTCGGATATACGGGCATTGATCCAGGAACTCCGCCTTCTCCGTGAAACGATCGGAGAGGGAAGGGGTGTCTCCTCAAACGGCGGTCGGAGCCGACGAGGGGGCAGGAATCGGGGCCGCAGGGATGCGGACCCCCCGGAACGCAACGGCAGTGGTCGCTCGGCGAACGGCGGCACGCCGCAACGGCGCGGTCTTCCCCGCGAACCCCCCGAAGACGCGCCCACCGGCCCGCTGGTGGACTACCTGCGCACCCGCAAGGTGGTGGTCTTCGAAGGGCAGGACGACCTCGCCCGGAACGAGGCCTTCGAGCACTTGGCGCGCCACATCGGCACCCACTTCAAGCTGGTCGGTCCCTTCTACGAAAAGATGAAGCGTTGCGTGGCGACCGGCCACGGGGCGCGGATCGACATCGACCGTTGGACCGATTCCGAGCGCTCGGCCGCCGTTCAGCTCGGCACCATGCTGCATCGGCACGGCCTGCTGAAGGACTTCTACTACCATCGTTCTCCCAAGAAGCAGCTCCGCGTCATCCCCACGAAGGACGGCAGTACCGCCCAGTTCTTGACCGGTGGCTGGCTGGAGATCTACGTTTCCGCTCTGCTCACGCGGCGCCTCAGCGGGCAGATGAGCCCCGCCAAGTTCCAGGTTCTGTTCAACGTCAAGGGCACCCTGCCCGATGGCCGGGAGTTCGAATCGGATCTGATGGCGGTGGTCGACGGTCGCTTGCTTTGGATCGAATGCAAGACCGGGAACTGGCAGGACTATGCCACCCGGTTCAAGGGTCTGGTCAAGACCTTCGGCTGCAATCGCGAGAGCGCGGGACTGCTGCTCCTGCGTGCCCCGGATCCGGGGGTGCGGGCTCGGGCCACCGACATGTTGGACATGAGTCTGCTCTCCCTCGACGACCTGAACGCTTTCTTCAACCGTTTCCTGGGGGTCGAGGAGCCGGAACCCTCGTTGCGCAGCTCCTCGGTGGCGAAGGAGGGGGATCCGACCGCTCCCCATCCGCTCGGGGTGATCCCTCCGCTTTCCGAGGAGGAGATTCCGCTCGAGGACGCGGAACCCGCCCGCAAGCTGGGTACGGTCCATCTCGACGGGGTTTCGACCCGCCGCCGCCGCCGTGGGCGTCGGGGCGGAAGGAACCGGCAGCGGAGTGCCGCCGAGGCCCTGAAGGTGCCCCTGCCGATCGACCCCATCCACGGCGATGCTCCCCCAGCCACTCCCGCGGCGGCTCCGTCGCCTTCGCCCGCTTCGAAGCCGCTGGCTCCGAACGCCGGATCCGGTGAGGGCAAGACGTCTCCCTTCGCTCGGGTCGAGGAACCCGCTTCGCCCCCGGCATCGACGGAGCCTCCCCAGGAACTCTCCCTGGAGGGGGAGGGGCTACCCGCCCCGCGCCGTCGTCGCCGTCGTCGTGGACGGCGCGGAGGCCGGGGGCGTTCCGTGGCTTCGACGGATCTTCCCGAAGGGGAGGCTCCCGCGGAAAGCCAGGGAGCCACACAGGAACCGGAGAAGCAAGGGGAGAGGGAGCCGATGGCCCCGCTCGCAACCGAAACGGCTCCCGAGATCGAGGTTGCACCCGAAACCGAAACGGCTCCCGAAGCAGCCCCCGAAGCCGAGCTAGCCCCCGACCGCGAAT
>CAYVRL010000373.1:0-2852 GCA_964454065.1 uncultured Planctomycetales bacterium
GCGAGTTGGTCGCGGCCGCGGCCATCTCGGCGTGCTCGGCGATGGCCGAGATGACGGCCATCAGGTGCGACTTGCCTGTGCCGTAGTTGCCGACGATGAGCAGCCCCTTGTTGTCCGCCGGCTTGTCGAACTGGAGCTGCCTGAACACGAGCCGGGTGAGCTGCTCGGCCATCCGCTCGGAGATCACGTAGGTCTCGACGAGGCGCCGGGCGTCGTCCTCGGCGTCCGCCTCGCGGAGCTGGACCACCGACTCGATGGGTTCGAACTGGATGAGCTCCGAGTACTTCATGCCGACTTCTCCTGTTCTTTCTGCGGCCCTTCGGGCTCGCGCTCGCTCGCCGCCTGAGCATCCAAGGCCGGCACGATGATCACCTGCGGGCGGACGTACCGCCTGTACTCCGGATGCGGGGCCTGCGCGTAGGTCAGGTTCTCGCCGTCCACCTCGCCGCTCCAGCAGGCGATGACCGTGCGGTTGCGCGAGAGCCCTTGAAGCAAGCGGAGCGGGTCCTGCTGAAGATCGGGGCTGAACAGGACCTCGGTGTTGTCGAGCAGCAGCACGTCGCCTGGATGTCGGTCGACGATCTCGCTCAGGATGCGGGGGACGCGCAGCGCGCGCTGCTTCGAGGTCAGCTCGAGGAGCTTTTCTGCGAGCTCGAGGTTGACGTTGACGAGCGGCCAGCCGCACTCCTCGGCGAGGTCACGCAAGGCGCTCGTCTTCCCCGTCCGGGGTGGCCCCACGACGAGGATCAGCCGGTGGTACGCGGACGCCGCTTCCGGGATCATAGTTGCGATGCGATGGGAAAGGGGCGCAGTCATCGACACCGGATCCTACCCAAGGGAACCGGATAGCCTACCGCGTTGGACCATCCCGGTCCCAATCCACTCGGTGATCCGCAGGAGCGCGGGAACCTCTTTCCGGGGCAGAACTTGATCTCGAGGCATGGGGGGATCCTCCGAAGCGGGCCACAAACGGTGGAAACCAGCGCAGGTTATCGCCTCCCTGCGCAGGACTGTCAACTTGGACCCGGTGGCACCGGCCCCACCCAGGGGCGTGGATCGCGCAGGTCGAGGGGAGGGGCCTTTTCCGCGCGGGGGGTACGCACTAGGCTGGCGGGGATGCTGCCCCTCCGCCTCGTTCTCTTTCCACCGCTGTCGCTCGCTCTGCTCGCCCCGGCCGCGATCGGCCAGATCCCCTCGTCCTGGGAGGATCGCTGCGCGCGCATGGATGCCGAGGAACTGGTCCTCCAACTCCGCGACGACCGGATCCGCTGGAACGCGGAGAGCGCTCACTGCGAGCTGGCCCAGCGCCTCCAAGCCCAGGCCGCTCTCGGCTGCCGGGGGCCGGCGGCTCGGGCCGTCCTGGCCGCCCTCGACTCTCCCGACCGCCAACAACGGGACATGGCCGCCGCTCTGGCCATGGACTTCCTGAGCGAAGCGCGGCGGAGCGGCGGCATCTGGCCCTGGCCCCTGGCGCAGGTGCGCCGGGTCCAGCGGGTGGCGGTCCACCATCTCGGCGGCGCCCAGGTCTGGTGGCCGGGCTACCCCGTCTTGCGCGCCTGGGAATTCCTCAGCATGGATCCCGCGACCGCCGAACCCGACCTGGTCGCCACCCTCGACGGCGATCCCGACTCCGAAGCCACCTTCATGGCCGCCGTCATTCTCGGCCAGGCCGGTTTCAGCGCCTACACCGACCGGATCGCCCCCATCCTCCTGCCCCACCTGCGCGACAACCTGGATCGGAGCGACGCGCTCCTGGCCCTTCCCGCCCTCTACCAACTTGGGCCGGCCGTCCTCCCCTTCCTGGAGGCTGCCCTCCCCCGAGCGGATGAGCAGCAGCGGAAGTGCATCGAACTCTTGGAACTCGATCTGGCGAAGCCGCCCACCACCGAGGCCGACCTCGCGAAGCGTTGGCGCTGGAACGTGATCACCTGGAAGGTGCCGGACCCGGCGGTCACGCCCCGGGATCCCTCCTTGGCCGAACTCCTCCACTGAGGCCCCTGTGGAGGGAAGCGGGCGCTTCACCCGCCAGCTCGCGGATCGCGAGGCCATGCGTTCCGCCCTGGGCCTGGACGAGCTGATCTGCCTCAACACCTGCAACCGGGTGGAGATCTTCTGAGACAGCCGGGTGCGGCGCGGGGAAGTGGGAGATCCGACTCGCGCCAAACGGCGACATCGTCTTCAACGAGTTCTGCGACCCCACCATCGTGCGCTTGCAACACACACCCGCGCGGAGGATACCGTGACCTTCCAGCTCGACGCCCCGCTGGGCTACCTCTCCTCCAACCCCGACCCATCAACAAAAGGGACTTTCACTATTCCAGATGGATCTACGATGGGAAGCATCTCGATCGTGTCCTACCTCAGAACATTTCTGGTTTCCGCCTTGGTTTGTCTAGTCGCCCTCAAGCTGGGTGTACCATTCGTCCATGGTTCAGGATCATTGCCGGTGGTCGGAGTCGCCGGGTTGTCGATCGAGTTCCTGCTCATCCTGTTCTTGGTTTACCGACCAAGATCTCTATCCGTATGGGGAGCAGGTGCCCTTTTCTTTCTTGGCACGATTGTGGTCAACTCCTTGGTCCCCGATTTCGACTGCAAGTGCCTTGGTCCAATCCCTGTCCCAAGATCGATACGCGTGTTGCTCGCAGGCGTCTTGACGGTTCACTTCGTGATCGGTTTCTTCCTGGTGAAAAGATGGGTATCCAGGAAGAGTGAGCAAAGCATGAGGATTCGAAAGATGGAATCCTTGGCAGGGGCCTGTATGGCGATCCTAGCCCTTTGTCTGGTCCTCATTCTGAGTGCCAGTAGGTATTACCCCACCTTCACCCTGGCCATGGATAGATCGCCCGGTTTCG
>CAYVRL010000374.1:0-2846 GCA_964454065.1 uncultured Planctomycetales bacterium
GGGGGCCGGCGAGGGCCCTGCGGGAAGCAAAGCGGTCGACACGTACGACTCGATGCAAGTGGCCGTGGACTACACTTCCGGGCTGCGCGTGGAGTACGTGAACAGCTGGGTGAATCCGGCCGAGTTCGAGGGCGCCGTGAACCAAGAGCTCGAGCTTACGCCCGGAAGGCACTCCGTTCGGCACGCTCCAGGAAACCGTACAGCGCCAGGGAGTTCTCGGAGACCGCGAGGTGGACCAGGAGCCGGGTTTCCTCCCCGACGCGCAGGCGGGTCGCGCACCGCTCGCTGACCTGGAGCAACCAACCCACGCCTCCGGTTCGCAGAACCACCACACTGGTTCCGACCGAGTCGATCCGGCCGTCCAGGAACTCGTACACCGCCGCGGTCGCTCAGGCTTCGCCTTCGGCGTACTCTTCGCCGCGGCCGGTCCGCAAGCGCAGCCCCAGTTCGCTGAGCTTGTTGTTGAGCTCGTTCAAGGAAGTGATCCCGAAGTTGGGCATGCTCAAGAGATCCTCTTCGGTGTAGCGGAGGATGTCGGCCACGAGTTGGAGGTTGAGACGTTCGACCAGGGCTCGGTGGCAGCGGACCGAGAGGTGCAGAGTGGAGATCTGGAGTTCGAGGGACTCCCTTTGCAGTTCGTCCAAGGGGCCCAGCCAGGCGAGATCGCGATCCGGATCGAAGGCCGGGGATGCGTCGAACTCGTCGGGGATCACGAAACTGCCGTCGTCGCGACGCATGCCGAGACGCAAGCCCTTGGCGTGCAGGACCCGTTTGATCTCGTTCAGGGAAGTATCCCCGAAGTTCTTGAAGTTCAGGAGTTCCGGTTCGGAGTGGGAGACCAGATCCCCCAAGGTGCGGATGTCCATGTTCTGGAGGCAATTCCGCGCCCGTACCGAGAGTTCGAAATCGGAGATCGGAGTGCGCAGGACCTGCATCAAGCGGTCCTCCTTGCGCTCCAGTTCCTCGTCGTAATACATGTCCAGGGATTCGTGGGCATCCCGGAAGTAGAGCCGGGCCCGGGGATTGTTCGGATCCCGGCGGAGAACGGCGCCGAAACAGCCGCAGGCCTTTTCGAAGGAGAGCTGATCCTCGTAGAGCACCCCGAGGTTGATCAAGGCCGAGGTGGGGATCGGGAGTCTCTGGAGCAGGTATTCGTAGTGTTCCAGCGCCGCTTCGTCGTCCCCGTGGAGATCGGCCCGACGGGCGAGGCGGAAGCGGGAGGGGAAGTGATCGGGATGAGTCGCGAGCAAGGCTTCGTAGGCCTGGCACGCTTCTTCGTAGGCACCCTCCCATTCCTGGAGACGCGCGTCGAAGTAGGCCCGGTCCACCTCGTTCAGGTTCGCGCCCGCGAGCTTCTTGGCCAAGGTGGCGAAATCCCCGATGGCGTCGAGTGCGTGCAAGGCCAGGGCGGCCAAGGCGGGATCCTTGGCTTTGCTCTTCCCTTTCAGGCATTCGGCGGCCTCCTGGAATCGTTCGAGTTCCAGGAGGGAGGCCCCCCGGACGAACAGGGACAACTCGTCACTTCCCTGAACACGCTCCAGGGCCTGGGTGTAGTCCCCGACCAGCCAGGATGCGGCGGCGGCGTGGGGGTTCCCACCGGCCCGGGCTTCCCGGACGGCGGCTTCGAATTTCTCCGCGACCGCCGAATCCGCCAGCAGCGAATCCCGCGCTGCGAGCAGAGCACTCGGGCTGGCGGGAGGCGCGGCGAAGAAGGCGGCGGGGTCAGCGGGGGCGGAAGGGGTTTGCGCGAGGTCCGCTTGGGGCATGGACTGGAATCCCTGGCCACTCGGCCAAAACAGGGCCGCATATCGTAGTCTTTCGCCGCCCGAGTCGTCAAACTGCGAAGGCGATGGATTGCTTCGAGATCGTAGGAGGGAGAGCCCTTGCGGGTCGAGTGCGGCCCTCGGCCTCCAAGAACGCGAGCCTGCCGATCCTGGCCTCGGTATTGCTCCTGGAGGGCGGGGCGGAATTCCATCGTCCCCCTCGGCTCCGGGACGTCCACACCCTGTTGGAACTGCTCGAGGCCCTCGGCTGTGAGTGCCACTGGGCGGGGGATGCTCTCCGCATGTCCGCTCCCGGGGAAGGACCCACCGAAGCCCCTTATGGGATCGTGCGGCGGATGCGAGCTTCGGTGTGCGTGTTGGGGCCGTTGCTGGCCCGCCGCGGGCGGGCACGGGTCGCCCTCCCCGGTGGCTGTGTCCTCGGTGACCGGCCCATCGATCTGCATCTGAAGGGGCTGACCACCTTGGGGGCGGAGGTCCGGCTCGAACACGGGACCGTGGTGGCGGAGGCCCCGCGGGAAGGCTTGCGGGGGGCGCGGGTCCGTCTCGCGGGACCGCGGGGTTCCACGGTGCTGGGCACGGCCAACGTGATGATGGCCGCCACTCTGGCCCGCGGCGGTTCCGTACTGGAGGAAGCCGCACGTGAGCCGGAGATCGTGGCTCTGGCCTCCTTCTTGAACGCCTGCGGAGCACGGATCCTAGGGGCGGGCAGTACGGAGATCCGAGTGGAGGGGGTATCCTCCCTTTGCGGGAGATCCTGGGAGCTTCCTCCCGATCGGATCGAGGCGGGCACGCTCCTGCTCGCGGGGGCGATCACCGGCGGCTCGGTACGCGTGGAGGGCTGCCGACCCTTGGAACTGGAGGCCCTCCTGGGACGGTTGCGGGCCAGCGGTCTGGAGCCTCGTCGGGGTCCGGATTGGGTGGAGGTCCCTGCTTGGGAGGAACCGCCGCGGGCGACGGGCATCCAGACCGCCCCCTATCCCGGTTTCCCCACCGATTTGCAGGCCCAGTGGATGGCTTACACCGCAGTGTGCGCCGGGGAGGCCTGGATCCGGGAAGGGGTCT
>CAYVRL010000375.1:0-2838 GCA_964454065.1 uncultured Planctomycetales bacterium
CACCCCGGATGACCGCGGCCGAGGCGTCGAAGGAAGGGAGGATCAACAGTTTGCCGAGTTCCTTGGTGCGGACGCTGAAGGACTTGAACCCGGGCAGCGCGCTGAAGCCGGAGGAAGTCCATTCCCAGACGTTCCCGGCCATGTCCACGCAGCCGAAGGGAGAGGCATTCCCTGGGAGCGAATTCACGGGCAAGCGCTTGAAGGCCAGATTCCGGGGTAGGGTGTTCTCGCAGGCCACCAGTTTGCGGTCGAAGGTGTCGCCGAAGGGGTAATCGCGGGTGTCGTCCCCGCGTGCGGCGCGCACCCACTCCCGTTCGGTGGGCAAGCGCAACCCCGCCCAACGGCAGTAGGCGTCCGCGTCGTCTCGACTGACCCCGACCACGGGCAGCAGCGCGGCCTCCGGCGCCATCTCCCATTTCATCCCCTCGTCCTGCCAGTGCTCGTCCCACCACTTCGACTTGCGCAAACCCTCGAATTTGAAGGCGGGATCCTTCTTCTGTTCCTCGGTGATGATTTGCTGGCGCTGCTCGGGACTCAGGACCATCCAGCTCACCGGGGGCTGGTAGCCGGTGGCCTTCACGAAACGCAGGTACATCTCGTTGGTGGTCTCGGTGGGAGCGATGGCGAAGGCGGGCAGTTCGACGGTGGAGCGCGGAACTTCCGCCCCGAGCTCGTTGGCCGCAGAAGGATGCGCTTCGATGAGCTTCTTCTGGGTCTTGAGGTCGGCCCCGAAGGCCGTCTTGCCGGCGGGGACCGTGATCAGGCCGGGGACTTGCCCTTGCGGGACAAGGAGGAAGAGGAGGGCGGCAGCGAGAGTCATGCGAAGGCGGCAGCTTGGAAGGTACCGAGGAGCCACAGGGTAGCGGAGCGATACCCGGCTTGGGCAGCTCCAGGGGACGCCCGGCTATGCTCTAGTCCACGGCCCCGTGCCGGTCTCCCCCGATGATCCCCCGGCCTTCGGCCCCCCGGCGGGCGGTCGTCCCCTCCGAATTGGCGGGCGAGCGCCTGGATCGAGCCGCCACCCTGCTGCTCGGTGGGGGCCTGTCGCGTTCTCAGCTCAGCCGCCGGATCCGCGAGGGGCTGGTCCGGGTGGACGGGGAGGTGGTGACCCGGACCGGGTTCGCTCTCGCCTCCGGTCAGCGGCTGGAACTCGCCCCACTCCCCGAGGTCGAGCCCGAAGGCGCCCTGGAGCCGCTGGTCCTCTACCGGGACGACTGGCTGGTGGTTCTCGACAAACCCGCGGGTCTGTCCATGCACGGGACCCACCCGGGCGATCCGCGACCCACCGTGGCCTCCTTCCTGGAGCGACGTTTCGGCCCGGGCTTGCCCACCAATCAAGGGGCGGAACGCCCGGGCATCGTCCATCGCCTGGATCGCGGCACTTCCGGGGTCTGCGTCGCCGCGCTGGAGCAGCGGACCTTCCTCGACCTGATGCAGCAGTTCCGCGAGCGCAGCATCGAGAAGGAATACCTGGCCCTGTGTTACGGAACACCCCGTTTCCAGTCCGACTGGATCGAACAGCGCTTGATGCGGGATCCACGCCACCCGGAGCGGATGCGCGTGACCCGCTCCCTCGGTCCCGAGAGTCGAGATGCCACGACCTACTGGGAACTCGCGGAGGCCTTCACGGGGTTCTGCGAGTTGGGGGTGCGTCCTCGGACCGGGCGGATGCACCAGATCCGGGTCCACTTGAGCGCGGCGGGTCTGCCCCTGATCGGGGATGCGCTCTACCGGGCGCGCAATTACGGTCTCGGGATGCTCCCCCCCGGTGCCCCGCCCGTTCGGCGCCCCCTGCTCCACGCCCATCGTTTGGTCTTCGAACACCCCGCGCAGGGGGGACGAGTGGAATTCCTCGCCGAACCCGCCGAGGACTACACCGCTCTCCGCCGCTTCCTGCGGGTTCACGCCGCCTCTCCTCCTCCTTCCGAAGGTCGGTGAATCCCTCGTTCCCGTTTCGCATGCTCGGAGGAAGCAGGATCCCGTGCTTGGCCCTGCTGGTCGCCGCTCCGCTACCGGCTGCTCAGCTCGGCGGTGAGGTCACCGGCGACTCCGCGCAACGGGCGGGGATGGCCGGGGCGGGGATGGCCGCCGCGGAGAGTCCCCTGGATGCCGCGGTCAACCCCGCCGCCTTGGCCGCGATGTTCCGCGGCGGCGAGTCCGGCCGTTTGGATCTGACCGGTCGTCTGGTTTGGAATCCGACTTCCGTCCGGACCACGACCGGGGCCCACTACACCATCCATGGGGTCTATGGAGGCGGTCCCTTCCTCGCCTACGCTCAGCCCCTGGCCACCAACGCATGGTGGGGGATCGCGCTGGTTCCCACCGCGGGCGGAGCGGCTTCCTACACCCGGCGCACCTTCCTCAACGTGGCGACCGCCAACTCCAACGGTCCGCCCTGGATTCCTCGCGAACACGACGTCCAGATGGAATCCAGCCTGGTCCAGGTAGGGCTCGACCCCTCCTTCGCCTGGCAAGTGGATCGCCGTCTGTCGATCGGAATCGGGGCCTCCCTGCGCACGACCCGGGTGGGCCTGAAGTCCGCCACCGATGTCTCCCTGGACGACTTGACCGGGGAAGTCCCGGGCCTGGGTGGTCTCACCTGGTCGGATCTCTTCAAGCAGCTCGCGGCCACGGGCGGCCGTCAGATCGATTCCATCCAGGCCGACATCGACTCCGATTCCAGCGCCAACCTCAACGCTTTCCTGCAAATCGGAGCGCTGTGGGATGCCGCTCCCGGGCGTCGTCTCTCGTTCTGGTATCGCAGCCCCTCCACGCCCCAGGATCTGGAGGGTCGAGTCCGGGTGGACGTGAATCCCGATGTCGGGGAGATCCTGAACG
>CAYVRL010000376.1:0-2826 GCA_964454065.1 uncultured Planctomycetales bacterium
AAGGCCCAGTCCTTCGAGCAAATCTACACGTACCTCCTGCAACAGGAGCAGCAGGCCAGAATCGCCGAGAATTCCGCGATCGCCTCCGTTACGGTCGTGGACTGGGGAGTTCCCGCCGTTCAGCGATCGCGCCCCGTCTTGAGTTTGAATCTCGCCATTGCCTTGATGCTGGGCCTGTTTCTCGGGGGTGCCTTTGCGCTGTGGAGGTGACCGGGGGTGCGCACCATTCTCTCCGCGGCCCAACTCGAGTCCTCCACGGGTTTGCCGCAGTTCGGAATCATTCCCGATTTCAGTCGTGGTGGCCTGAGGGTCAAGGGGCTCAAGAGGGGACAACACTTTCTCGCTTTGCGGGATGACCCGAATGGTTCCGTGGCCGAGTCCTATCGGGCTCTTCGAGCGCACATCCGCTTCGCCGCCACGGGCCGAGAATTGAAGACCCTCACCATTACTTCCGCCGCACAGGGGGAGGGGAAATCCATCACGATTGCCGACCTCGCCATCGCGCTGGCCGGCGGCGGCTCCCGGGTCCTGCTCGTGGATGCCGACATGCGGCGGCCCGTGGTCCACAAGCTGGCTTCATGCCCCCAGAGTCCGGGACTCGCCGAGATCCTTCGTTGTACCTCCACCTGGCAGGACTGTGTCGCCGAGGAAACCAACATTCCCGGTTTGAGTGTCATTCCCGCTGGTGATGTCAAGAGCACCAATCCGGGGGATCTGCTGGCGCTCGAGGGAATGTCCCGGTTGATCACGGATCTGCGGGAGGCCTTCGATTTCGTGCTCTTCGATGTTCCTCCCGTACTCGCGGTTGCGGATGCTTCCAGTCTCCTGAATCATCTGGATGGCATCCTCCTCCTGGTCCGTTACGACATGGTCCCCGAACCCGTCGTCGTCGCCGCGGCACGCCGCTTGACGCTGGTCGGAGCCCCATTGATCGGGGCGGTTCTCAATGGAGTCCTGGCTCCACGCTCGAAGCGCCATTCCTACGGCTACGGCTACGGCTATGGGTATGGGTATGGGTACGGTCGTGACAAGAACCGCTCCGAGTAGATTGGCGTTCCTCGGCACGCGAGGAATCCCCGCCCGCTACGGGGGATTCGAGACCTTCGCTGCCGAACTCTCGCCCATCCTCGCCCAGGAGCACGGTTTCTCCGTCCTCGTGGTGGGAGATCGGGACCATCCCTCTGCGGGCACGGAACGCGAGGGGCAACTCCAACTCGCCTGGTCGTGTTGGTCGAAGAGTGGCAATCCGCTGCGTTACTACCGGGACTCCTTTCGGCTCGCCGCGGAATGGGGCGCCGATCTTGCGCTCGTGTGCGGTACGCCTGGAGGGGCCCTCGCCCTTTCCGCCCGTCGCCGGATGGTGGTCGTCACCAATCCCGATGGCCTGGAATCCAGACGCGCAAAATGGTCTTGGCCGGTTCGCCTGCTCTTCCTGGGGACGGAATTCGGATCGGCTCGCTTCAGTCATGCCTTGGCCTGCGATTCCCGGGCCATTCAGGAGTACTATCGAAAACGTTACCGAGTTCGTCGCTCCTTCGTTGCCGAATACGGGGCTCGCCCGAATCCATTTCTCGGAGGGAAGTGCGCGGACCTCACGGACCGTTTGAGGCGGGAAGGGCTGACAAGGGATGGATATTTCCTGGTGGTGGCCCGGTTGGAGCCGGAGAACCAGGTACACGACCTCGTCGAAGGGTATCGACTCTTGGGGAAACCGGAGTTCCCTCTCGTCGTGGTCAGTAATCTCCCCTCTTCTCGCTACGCGCAACGCTTGGTTGCCAACCCGCCTCCGGGCGCCCGTTTCCTCGGGACGGTGTTCGACTCCGATCGTTTGTTGGCCTTGCGAGCCGGCGCTCGCGCGTATCTGCACGGTCATCGAGTCGGTGGCACCAATCCTTCTCTATTGGAGGCCATGGCCAGCGGCCCCCCCTGCATCTGCTCGGACAACGTTTTCAACCGTGAGACCACCGCCGGTGCGGCGCTCTTCTTCCGCGATGCAAAGGAGGTCTCCGAACGACTCGGCCGAGCCTTGCAGGGAGAGGATTCCTTCCGGGAACTCGGGCGCCGGGCCTTGGACCGTTGGCGGGCTCACTACACTTGGGACCGGATCGCGGGCAAGTACGCGGAGGCCTTTCGCGAACTCCTTCGTCAGCGAGGAACGGCGTGAGTCTCGCCTTGCTTCAGCGCCCCGCTCCTCCCGCCGACGAGCTACTCTTCCGGGCGTTCGCCCAGGAGCTGAGGGAGAGCCGGGTGCGTTGCTGTTTCTTGCGCGGGCATGGCGCCTTTCCGCGGTTGGATGGAGCCTCCGATATCGACATGCTGGTCCATCCCGCGCAGCGTCGCGAAGCCGAGGATGCTTTTCATGCCGCGGCGCGCGCGACGGGCTTCACGGTTTGGCAGCACTTTCGTTCCGGACCTCTCTCGAGACTCTACGCCTATCGAAAGGATTCCGAAGTCGGCCATGTCTTCTTCGACGTGGACCTTCACGCATCGGAAGCCGCCTATGGAGTGCCTTACTTGCATGCCGAGGAACTGTTGGATCTCGTCGAGTCCGAGGATCCCATCCCCCGACTTCCCGAAGAGGTCCAGGATCTGGTCTCCGTAGCCGGGCGGCTTGCTTCTTCCGGAACCTTGCCCGAGAAGGATTTGCTCGCTCTCGCTCAGCGACCCGTTACGGATTCTCTCCATGTTCTGATCGAGCGCTTATTCGGACCCGGACTGGGAGGTCGTTTCGAAGAGGGACTGCGAGAACCAGGACAGTCCTGGATTCGGCGGTCCTCGCCGAAGTTGGGGCGCGCAATCCGCCGCCGGGGGTTTTTCCGCAACCCC
>CAYVRL010000377.1:0-2825 GCA_964454065.1 uncultured Planctomycetales bacterium
GACTGCATGCGCGGAAGTGGCCCTGCTTCTGGGCCTGCGGCTCTTCCTGGGCGCCGGTGGCGGCGCGCCCGTTCTCGATTTGCTTCGCCGCACCGCCTTGCAGACCCTCGCGGTGCGCGCCTTCGGGCGCTCGGCGGCGGACTTTCGACTCCTACCCGCTGCCCTCGGCGCACACGCGGGACTCTACGGCGCCGCCTTACTCGCCGAAGAAATCCTTCCCTGATCGGAAGGGGATTCCTGCGAAGCACAGCGGCCCCACTTCGCGGTCCCCAGGAACAGGGAAAGGAGGATCAGGGCCCCACCCGCGGCTTGCAGGGGCGTGGGGAGGGGATCCCCGAGCGCCAGCCCGAAGAGGGTTCCGAAGACCACCGCCAACACCCCGATCTGGGTGGCGCGCGCAGTGGCTTGCGCCCTCAACCCGTAGGTGAGGCTCATCTGCAAACCTTGGGTGGTGATTCCCAGGCCGATCAGCCAAGCCCACTCGATGCGGTTCGGAAGGACCATCGTCCCATGCATCAGGAGAAAGGTACTCGGCACCCCGAAGAGACTGAAGGCGAACACGATGCGCAGGGGATCCTCTCCGCGACGAGTCAGGGCGCGCACCAGGGTGTAGGCGGCACCGCTCGCCACTCCGCTCGCAAGAGCCAGCAAGGAAGCTCCCAGAGGGGCGTGCAATTCGGGCTTGGCGACCAGGGCCGCGCCCAAGAGGGTGAACACCACCGCCCCGATCTGAGACCGTTTCCACACTTCGCGGAGGAAGAGGGCCGCGAACAAGCCCGCGAACAAGGGGTTGGTATAGAGCAGTACCACCGCGTTGCCGAGGGGTAAGCGCTGCACGGCCTCGAGATAGCAGACCAGACCCAGGAAACCGACCGCGCAGCGGGCCAACAGCAAACCCGGCCGCGCCGAGCGGAAAGCGACCCCGCGACTGCGCATGATCCCGGCGGTCAACAATACCGAGAACACGCTGCGCACGAGGATCTGTTCGAGGACCGGAATACCCGGGAGCTGCTTGGCACAGGCCGCCATCGCGGCGACGCAAAAGGCCGCCGAAACCATCCATGCGCTGCCGGAGGAGATCCTAATCGGAGCAACCCTCGCCGCCTGCACTCCACCAGGCGTGGGACATGGTAGGAGTATTCCTGACCGCCACCGGGCCGCTCTCCCGGGAGAGAGCGATCCCTCCGCCCACGCCGCCGAACGTGGATCGGAACTCGCTGAGCAGACGTTGCATGCGGACCGCCAGGTCTTCCCCGTGGAGGGCGTCGAAAGCCATCCGGGCGGCGAAGAGGCCCCGGACGAAGGCTTCGCCGTCGCCGGTGGCACTGACCGCGCAGGAACGGTCGGCGTAGGTTCCCGCCCCGGCCAATGGCGAATCCCCGACTCGCCCCGGTCTCTTGCCCATGGGCCCACCGGTGCTGGTGCCCGCCGCGAGCCGCCCCGCCGCATCGCGCGCCACCGCGCCCACCGTGCCGCCCGCCCAGTTGGAGGATTCTCCCTCTTGCACCACCCGCCGCCAGCGTTCGCGGGAGTGGGGTGTGATCAGATCATCGTCGTCGAGGCACTCGAAGCCTTCGGCTTCCGCCCAGCGCGCGGCTTCCTCGCCGACCAGCAACACCTCTCGCTGGCGCAACAGTCGCTCGGCGAGGCGGATCGGATTGCGGAATGCCGGGAGGGCGCAAAGACCCCCGATCTCCCGCGTGGCGCCGTCCATCAACGCGACGTCCAGGGAAACCTGCCCCCCACGGGTCAGCGCACAGCCCGTACCGGCGTTGAACACCCCATCGTTCTCCAGGGTCTCGACCGCGGCGCACACGGCCTCGACCGCGCTTCCCCCCGCGGCGAGGACCTCGCCCCCGCGGCGGGCGGCGGCCAGACAGCCCTCCCGATGGCGCGAGCGCCTCCCTTCCGGGACTCTCCCGGCGCCTCCGTGGACGAGGATCAGGGCTTCGGGCATGGCGGGGGATTCTACCGGGGCGTGGCCGGGCTAAAGTGAGCGGGTGTCCCTCCGACCCACCGACTGGCTCGTCGCCCCCGCCCTGCGCCTCGACCAGGGCGAGGGGCTTGCCGAAGCCCTACGCTGCCTACGCGAGTTCGACCCGCGGGTGTTCATGATCTTCGGCGGCGACGCCGAGGACGTTGCTTGGCTGCACGAAACCCTCGAGGACCAGGCGCAGCACCCGATCCTCTTCTGCGCGGACCTGGAACGCGGTGCCGGGCAGCAGTTCGAGGGCCTCACTCCTCTCCCCGACGCATGGGCCCTCGGCCAGCTCGGCCCCGAAGCCTGCTACGACTCCGGTCACCGCACCGCCGCCGAGGCCGCGCAGGCGCACGTACGCTGGATCCTGGGGCCAGTTCTCGATCTGCACCGGACGGGGGAAGGCGCGGTCAATTCCCCGATCATCGCCAACCGCTCCTTCGGCTCCGAAGTGATGCGGATCATCGAGTGTGCCGGAGCATGGTTGAAGGGCATTCGGGATGCAGGTGGCATCGGTTGTGGGAAGCATTTCCCCGGCCACGGCGCATGTCCGCAGGACAGCCACACCGAGCACGCGATTTCCTTCGAGGATCCGGCGGAACACCTCGAACCCTACCGCGCCCTGATCAGCGAACTGCCCACCGTGATGGTCGGACACATCGAGCTGCCCCTGATCGACGACGAGATGCGGCCCGCTACCCGCTCCCCCGTGATCCTGAGAATCCTCCGCGAGGAGCTGGGCTTCGATGGAGTGGCGGTCGCGGATTCGCTGCGCATGAAGGGTTTCGGTGATGGCCCCCCCGAGGAGTTGGCCATCGAGGCCTTGCACGCCGGGGTGGATCTGCTG
>CAYVRL010000378.1:0-2808 GCA_964454065.1 uncultured Planctomycetales bacterium
GGGTGCGCGGGGATGCCGAGGAGGTCACTCTGTTGCGCACCGACGGCAGTCGGGAAAGTCTCGCTGCTTGCGCCTTGGGCGGTTCGGTCGCGACTCCCGCGGAGGGTCTGGAGGCGCCGGTGGTCGCGGTCCATGGTCTTAAGGATCTCGCCGCGCGGGCGAAGGCGGGCGAAGACTTTCACGGCAAGGTGGTCTTCCTGGATCGGCCGATGCCGCCCACCGCGCGCAGCACCTTTCACGCCTACGGGCGAACCGTGGGGCAGCGCACCCGGGGCGCCGTGGAAGCCGCCCGCCTCGGCGCGGTCGGCCTCCTGATTCGTTCCGTGAGCACTGGCGATGACGACGTCCCGCATACCGGCACCATGCACTACGAGGACGGCGTGCCGCACATCCCGGCCCTGGCCCTCGGGGTACACAGCGCCGAAGCACTGGACGCCGAACTCGCCGCCGGGAAAGTGGAACGGATCCGGTTGCGTTGTTCATGCCGAACCCTACCCGACGTGGAGCAATGGAACGTCGTGGGGGAGATTCCCGGTCTGGATCATCCCGAGGAGATCCTGGTCGTGGGCGGACATCTCGACGCCTGGGAGACCGGTGACGGCGCCCAGGACGACGGCGCGGGATGTTGCCAAGCACTGGAGGCCGCGCGCTTGTTGCTGGTATGCGGAGTACGACCCTCGCGCACGATTCGGGTGGTGCTCTACGCCAACGAGGAGAATGGTTCCAGGGGGGGGCGCGAATACGCGCGTCTCCACGCCCAGGAAAGGCACGTGCTGGCCATGGAGAGTGACAGCGGCGGTTTCGCGCCGCGCGGTATCGCCCTCGGTTTCCCCCAGGACGTTCTTTCCCGCTTACGGCCTTACGGTGAACCGCTCGCCGCGGTGGGGGCCGAACGGGTCCTGGGCGGAGGCGGCGGTTCCGACGTCGCTCCGCTGAAGGGATTGGGGGCGATCCTGGGCAGCTTGCGCGTGGACGATGCCCGCTACTTCGATCTCCACCACAGCGCCAACGACACCCTGGCGGCGGTCAATTCGCGGGAACTGGAGCTCGGCGCCATCACCATGGCCTACTGGCTCGCGCTGCTCGGCAATTCGGGTCTGGCGATGTAGCTCTCTGGGATCCGTCCAGTCAGGCTTTCGAGGAAACTGCGGATCGAGGCCACTTCCCGCTCGTCGAGTTCCTTCCCGAGTTGGTAGCGGGCCATCTTGCGGATCATCTCGGAGAGATCCTGCACCGATCCGTCGTGCAGCCAAGGGCCGGTGCGAGCCACGTTGCGCAGGCTCGGCACCTTGAAGAAGCCGTTCTCGGCGGGGTTGCCGGTGACCGCGCCCCTGCCCTGGTCCTTCAGTTCCGGCCAGGCCGCGACCAGGCCGAGCTTCTGATAGAGCATTCCACCGACGAAAGCACCGTTGTGGCAGGCGGTGCAACCGGTCTGGACGAAGGTGCGCAGACCCGCCTGCTGTTCGGGGGAAAGGGCGTTGCGATCTCCGTGGAGGAAAGCGTCGAAGGGGCCGGGAGTCAGCAAGCCGCGCTCGAAGGCACCAATGGCATCCGCCATGTGCTGGAAGCTGATCGGCTCCGGATCATCGGGGAAGGCCTTGGCGAAGGCCTCCCGGTATCCGGGAATGGAACGGAGAAGGCTCTCCACCGCAGCGGCGTCCTCCATCCCCATTTCGATGGGGTTGAGGACCGGCCCCTTGGCTTGTTCCTCCACCGTTGCCGCCCGGCCATCCCAGAACTGGGCGACGTGGCCGGCGGCCTGGTACACGCTGGGCGAGTTGCGACTCCCGAAGCGCCCATCGTGCCCCGGGGAAGTCGCCTTGCCGTCCACGCCGTAGCGGGCCAGATCATGGCAACTGTTGCAGGAGATGTTCTGATCCACGGACAAACGGGTGTCGTAGTAGAGCATCCGGCCCAGATCCACGAGCGGCTCGGAAGGAGCCCGGCCGCCGACGCCCAGGGTGGCGGGCAAGGGGGCGAAGGCCCCCAGCAAGGCCGGATCCAAGGTCGTCGAAGCCTGCGTTTCCGCGGCCGCAGCCTCCTGAGCGGTGTCCGGAGCCTTCGCTCCGCCGCCACAGGCGGGAAGGAGGAGCGCGGAGGAGAGGATGACGAGGGGGAGGGAGCGTGTCATCAGGGTTTTTCCTAGGTCGGGGAGAGCTCCGATGGAAGGGGAATCCACCGTCGGCGGTGAACCTAGGATGGGGGGGCGCGTTGATGGAAACCGGACACGCCCTCGACCATGAAAGACCGACGCTTCCCCACAAGGCTCCTGTTGCCCCTCGGCCTCGCCCTGCTGGCGGGGCTTTCTTTTTCGCCTCGAGCGTTGACCGGACAAGGGGAGGAACGACCGGCCGCCGGAATGGCCGAGGTCGTTCCCGCGATTCCTGGTCCCCTGCGCCGCGCGATGCTCGCCGACCGATCCGAGGAAGCGCTGCGGCTCCTCGACGGCTACTCCCGCGAGCAGCCCGGCGAGCATTCCACTTGGTCCTATTTGCGGGGTGTGGTGTTGGCGAAGGCGGGTCGCCTCGCAGAGGCGGAGCAGGACTTCCGGGAACTCGTTGCCGCCGACCCCACCGGACCGTGGGCGGCGAAGGCCAGGTTCCAGCGCGCGGAACTCCTGAGCGACATGGGCCGGGTCGCGGAGGCCGAGCAGATCTGGGAAGAGGAAGCCCGACGGCTCCGGGCGCCGGAGCGCCAGCACGAACTGGCGGCGATCTATTTCGCCCGAGCGGACGCTCTCTCCGGGGAGAGCGAGGTCGGTTCGGAGTTCGGCAATGCCAAGCTGGATTACCCGCGCGCCTATGTCCT
>CAYVRL010000379.1:0-2797 GCA_964454065.1 uncultured Planctomycetales bacterium
CTCGGCTCCCCCCGCCTCTCCCCCCTCCGAGTCCTGAGGCATGGTCTTCGGCAAGATCAAACGCGGGCTCGCGCGGACCCGCAACCGCCTCGGCAACGCCCTGCGCCGTCTCGGCGGAGACCGCAGCGCCGAGGAATCCCTCGAAGCCCTGGAGGAAGTCCTCTACACCGCCGACGTCGGGCCGCTGGCCGGGGAACTCCTGGAGGAAGCGGAGCGGGAATTCCGCTCCGGCGCCCTGGCCCGCCCGGGGGAGATCGGGGGCTGGTTGCACCGTCGTCTGCGGGGCTTGGTCCAGGGACCCGCGGATTCCGAAAGGCCCCTGGCGCGCGCCGAGAGCGGACCCAGTGTCTATCTGGTCGTGGGGGTCAACGGCTCCGGCAAGACCACCAGCGTCGCCAAACTGGTGCGTTGGCTGCAATCCCACGACCAGCGAGTGCTGGTCGCCGCCGCCGACACCTTCCGCGCCGCCGCGGTCGAGCAACTCGCGATCTGGTGCGAACGCCTGGAGGTCCCGCTGGTGCGTGGAAGCGGCCAGGGGGGCGATCCCGCGGCGGTGGTCCACGACGCCTGTGAAGCGGCCCTGGCCCGCCGGGTGGACGCCTTGGTGGTGGACACCGCGGGGCGCCTCCACACCCAGCGCAACCTGATGAGCGAGCTGGAGAAGGTCGCGCGGGTGGCGGCGCGGAAGATTCCCGGCGCCCCGCACGAGACCCTCCTGGTCCTCGACGCCACGACCGGCCAGAACGCCGTCCAGCAGGCCCGCCGCTTCGGCGAGAGCGCCCCCCTTTCCGGGGTCGTCCTCGCCAAGCTGGACGGAACCGCAAAGGGCGGAGCGGTCCTCTCCATCGGCCGCGAACTGGGCTTGCCCGTGAAGTTCGTCGGCCTGGGCGAAGGACTGGAGGACTTCGCCCTCTTCGACCCCGGAGAGTACGTGGAGGCCCTGCTCGAACCCTGAGGCCATGGACCGGAATCCGGCCGTCTCCTCTCCGTCCCCTCCCCCCATGCCTCGCCCGGGTTCCGCCGCCTCTCGACCTGGCCCCTGGCTCGCGCTGGCGGTCCTGATCCCGGTCTGGGCCTGGTCCCCCCGGGTGCTGGACGACCCCCGCCTGGACGGGGCGCTGCTCTCCGCGTTGGTGCTGGCGCTGGTACTCCTCTCCCGGGGGCGCGGGGTGCGGATGCCGCCGGGTACCGGCCTCTTCCTCGGGGCCCTGGTCCTCGGTTGCCTTCCTTTCCTGGTCCACCCGCAACCGCCCCCCTTGCCCGGGCTGGCCGACCGCGCTCCGTGGCTTTCGGCCTGGGTGTTGCTCGGCCTCGCCCTGGCCCATCCCGCGGGTTTGCGCCGCTCCTGGCCCTGGATCCTGGGCGGAATCTTCCTGGCCGCAGCCTATGGGCTGCTGCAGATCCTGGGCTTCGATCCCCTGGGCTGGCGCCCGGGGCCGGATTCGCCCCCGACGGCTCCTCTCGCGGGCACCAACCACGCCGCGGAACTGCTCGCCCCGGCCCTGCTCGCCGCCCTCTGCCTGCCACGGAGCTCCACGAGTCCCCGGACCCTGCGATTCCTGGGCCTGGCCGCCCTCCCCGCCGCCTTCCTCGGCGGCTGGCTCGGGGTGCTGGCGCTGCGCATCTCCCTTCCCCTGGGAAGCGCCCTCGCGGTGGCGGGAGATCGGCGACGCTGGCTGTCCGCGGTCCTCCTGGTCGGGGCCTTCCTCCTCGGAGAGGCGGGCCGGGAATGGATTCCGCCCCGGGGCGCTCCGCCTTCCGCGGCCCCCGTCCCCCCGCCCCATTCCTCGGTGGAGATCCGCTGGCGAACCGACCGGGAGACCCTGGCCCGGATCGCCCATCGACCGCTCGGGGAAGGGCTCGGGCGCTTCCAACTCAGCTACCCCTTCTGGCGCGATCCGGACTCGTTGCGCATCCAGAGCCAGGACTTCCAGGATCCCGCCACCCCGCGCCCCAAGGATCCACACGACGAACTGCTGCTGGCCTTCAGCGAGCTGGGATGGGCCGGAGGCCTGTTCCTCCTCGGCGCCATCACCCTGCTCCTGGGACGAACGTCTCCGGCCCGCTGGGCCTGGCCCGCGCTGGCCGCGGTGACCGTCCACGCGATGGTCCGTTCCCCATGGAGCGACGACCCCGCGGCCCTGGCCCTGACCACCCTCCTCCTCGCGACGGGCTCCCGTCCCCCCGCCGCACGCCGGGGAAGCTGGGCCCTGGCCCTCGGGCTGGCGCTCCTCGCCACCCTCCCCGCCCCATCCCAGGCCCTGGGCGAAATCCTGGTGGGACGCTCCTTCCGCGAGGGGGGCGATCCCGTGCCTTCGCTGACCCGGGCCCTGAAGTGGCGCCCCTGGGACGCCCGCGGCTGGGACCTCCTCGCCGCGGCGCGCAGCCACGCCCCGGCCTCCTCCACGGAGGAGGTCCGGGCCGCCCTCCACCAGGCCCTGCGCGCCGATCCCGCCGACCTCTTCGCACTGACCGCCAAGATCGAACTGGAGATGGTGGCCGGGAACGAACGTGAGGGACTGGCCGCCCTGTCCCTGGCCGAGGCCCTGGCCCCGGACCACCCCGCCGTACGCGAGGCCCGCACGCTGTGGGTGGAGCAGCAGGAACGGCGCCAGCGAGACGCGGCCTCGAAACAGCTCCTCGCCGGTGACCCCGAGGGGCGAACCCATCTGCTCGCCGCCCACCTGTTGCACGCCTACGCCGCGATCCGCCGCGGCCAGGTGGAAGAAAGCCGCAAGGCCCTCCACGCGGCGGCTTTCTATGCCGAAGGACAGCGCCCCTTGGTGGAACGCAGCGC
>CAYVRL010000380.1:0-2778 GCA_964454065.1 uncultured Planctomycetales bacterium
GCAGATGATCCGTCCGCTGCGCGCCGAGACCGAGCGCTACGGTGAGTACTCGAAAGCCGGGGAGTTCGTCTACGACCACCCCTTCCAGTGGGGCTCGCGGCGGATCGGACCGGATCTGGCTCGCGAGGGCACCAAGACCTTGCAGCCCCTTTGGCACTTGCGGCACTTGAACGACCCGCGGGACACCAGTCCCGATTCGATCATGCCCTCCTACTCGCACCTCTTGCACGAGGATCTGGACGGAGACGTGGTCAAGGCCAATCTGCGGGCGATGGCCACCCTGGGGGTGCCCTACCCGCCGGAAACCTTGGTGAACGGGGATGAGATGGCGGCGGCGCAAGGCGCGGAACTCGCCGCCAAACTCGCCGAGGAAGCCAAGGATCCTTCGATGAACGCGCTCGCGGGCCGCAAGGTGACCGCCTTGATCGCCTATCTGATGCGCCTCGGGACCGATGCCCTGAAGGTCCAGTGATGAACGTGCCTCTCGCCCTGCTCGACTACAACACCTTCGGGGAGATCGGCATGCTCCTCTTCCTGGGCATCTTTCTCGTGGCGGTGATCTGGGTCCTCTTCGCGCGCCCCTCCCACTACCGCCGCAGCGCCGAACTTCCGCTCGAGGACGGCCGCGCGGTCGTTTCCGACCCGACTGCTCCCCGCGACTCGGAGGGGATCGATGCCTGAAATTCCTCACGACGAACTCACCGACCACGATTACGACGGGATCCGGGAATACGACAATCCTCTGCCCGGGTGGTGGAAGGCGCTCTTCTGGGGCACTTTCGCGTTCAGCATCCTCTACTGGGGGTGGTTCCACGTCCTTCCCGGTCACCACGTCGCCGAGGCCTACGCGCGGGAGGAATCCCGACTGCAAGCCGCGGAGGACTCCGCCTTCGGCAAACTGGTCGCCGATGCTCCCACCCTGGTCCGGCTGATGCATGACCAAACGGCGATGGCCAAGGCCAAGAATCTCTTCGCGGCCAAGACTTGCGCGACCTGTCACGCTCCGGACGGGGGCGGACTGCCGGGCCTGGGCGTGAACTTCTGCGATGACTACGGCAAGAACTTCCGTCACATCGAGGAGATCCCCCGGATCATCCAGAACGGGGTGCCGGGTACCGCGATGGTCGCGCAGACCACCCTCAGCGACAACGAACGGATCCTGCTGGCCGCCTACGTGGCCAGTCTGCGTGGGACCGCGCCCGCTCACCCCAAGCCCCCCGAAGGGGAGCTGTTGGATCCCTGGCCCACCGAATAGGGAAAGGCCTGGATTCTCCCGGCTGCGGTCCTAGCAGAGACCCATGGTGGATAGCGATCCCGTCCTGCTCGAGGCACCCCAGCAGGTCCTCTCGACCATGAACCCGGACGGCTCGCGGCGCTGGTTGCTGCCGCGTCTCGCCAAGGGTAGGTGGTGGAAGCGCCGCCGGGTTCTGGCGTGGTCGTTGATCCTCCTCTTCAACGTGCTGCCGTGGGTTTCGATCGGGGGCCGTCCAGCGATCCTGTTGGACGTGATGGACCGCCAGTTCTCCTTCTTCGGAGCCGAGTTCCAACCCACGGAAACGCTCCTCCTCACTTTCCTGTTGCTCTCCATCTTCCTGGGCATCTTCCTGCTCACTGCCCTGCTCGGTCGAGTCTGGTGCGGCTGGGGCTGCCCGCAGACCGTCTATCTGGAGTTCCTCTACCGGCCGCTGGAACGATTGATCGAGGGGCGGAGTTGGAGCCGTGGGGCCAAGAGCGCCCCGAAGTGGCGGATCGCACTGAAGTATCTGGTCTTTGGAATCGTTTCCCTACATCTCTCCCACACCTTCCTCTCCTATTTCGTGGGCGGTCCCCAAGTGGTGCAGTGGTCGCTGGGTTCGCCCGGGGACCATCCGGTGGGATTCGCGATCGTCTGGGGCGTGGCCCTCTCGATGATGATCGACTTCGCCTGGTTCCGGGAGCAGATGTGCATCCTGGCCTGTCCCTATGGGCGTTTCCAGTCGGTGCTCCTGGACCGCAACTCCCTGATCATCGGCTACGATGCCCGCCGCGGGGAGCGGCGCGGCAAACTCGGTTCGCGTAAGGACGCCGGGGGCGGTTGGGGAGACTGCGTGGACTGCGGTCTGTGCGTGGCGGCCTGCCCGACCGGAATCGACATCCGCGACGGTTTGCAGATGGAATGCGTGGCTTGTGCCGAGTGTATCGATGCCTGCGATACGGTCATGGCCAAGGTCGGCAAGCCCCCGGGCCTGATCCGCTATAGCTCCCAGAACGCCTTGAGCGGCGCCCCCCTGCGCTGGCTGCGCCCGCGGACGGTGCTCTATCCGCTCTTTCTCGCCATCGCTCTGGGTGCTTTCGGATGGAACCTCTCGCACCGCCAGAGCGCGTTGGTGCAAGCCTTGCGACAGACCGTCACCCCGTACACGGTTCTGGAGGACGGGTCCGTGCGCAACGTGATGCGTTTTCGGGTGGACAACCGGAGCCAGCAGACCCGGTCCTACCATTTCGCGTTGCAGGAGGGATACGACATGCAGATCAGTCCCGATCCCTTGCGGGTTGCAGCCGGGGCCTCGGGGATGGTCGCCGCCCAGTTCCTCGTGCCGCGCGCCCGCTTCGTGGACGGACGGACCACGATCCATCTCCGGGTATGGGACGGCGTGGATTTCGATCGGACCCGGGAGTATCACTTGCTCGGCCCCCTGAGCTTCGGGGATTGAGATGTTCCCTCGCGTTCCCCTCTGGGCCTGGCTCCCGACGCTGCGGTCCCACCCCTGACGGTGGGGGGAACACCGATGTACGACG
>CAYVRL010000381.1:0-2756 GCA_964454065.1 uncultured Planctomycetales bacterium
GATTTCCTCGTCCGCCGCGATTTCGGGCAAATCCAAGCCCCGCATCAAGGCGACGATCCGGTCGTGGTAGCCGAAGTCCCGGGCGCAGTTCAGGGAGCGGGAGATCCGCAGCGCTGGATCCTGGCCGAACAACGCCTCTTCCGCGGATTCGTAGCTCGCGGAGTCGATCCGATCCGACCAGCGGGCCAGTTCCAGGAAACGCTCGGGGGCCTGCCAGCCCCAGCGCTGCCGCGCATGGCGGAGGATGATGGGCGGACAGGACGGCGACTCCGGATCGAAGGCGGCCCGTTCCGAATCCTGGAAACGTTCGCGGTCGAGATCGTGCAGGAACGTGGTGGGGTGGTGGTCGAACCAGTATTCCGCGCGGGGATGGAAGTGGAAGTCGACGACGGCGAAGCGTTCCCCGACTCCGAATCGATCCCAATCCAATTTGCGATCGAAGTTGACGCCTTCCCAGCTCACGTCCAGCTCGTTGCGGACCGCTTCCAGGGCTTCGGCCAGGATCGCGGCCGCCGCCATGCCGTCGAAGTCTCGGTGGTAGTAGATCCGTAGCACGGTCATTCGGGGAGGGCTTCGCGCCCGTAGAGGAAACGTTGGAAGAAGGATTCCCAGGAACGACCGGTTCGTTCCTCCAGAGCGCCGCGCAGTTCCTCGGTGCTCCAGGGACGGGAGCGGGCGAGGAAGTGGTTCAGGACCGCGGCGAAGTCCTCGGCTCCGCAGCGGCGGGCGATGGCCTCCCAGAGCAAGGCCCCTCTTCCCAGGAGTCGTTGATTCCCGACCAGATCGCTTTCGTCGAGCCGACTCAACGGGACCTCGAGTGGACCGATCTCACGCTCGTGGGTTCGCCACGCTTGGGTCAGGGCCTCGGCTTCCCCGCCCTCCTGGCTACGCCTCAGGAGTTCGGCGGCAGCGTATTCCGCCAGGGAGGTCTCCAGGAACGGGGCGGCGCTGCCGCGACCGCGCAACTGCAAGCCGAAGAGCCGGGCGCCGATGAGTTCCGCGAGACCACCGCGCCGGGTGGAGAGCCCCCAGCGGGCATCCAAGGGCTCCCGCAACCAGTTGCGGTTCTCGTCCAGCAGGATCAAGCCGGGAAGCATGCGATCGCCGGCGCCCGGAAAGCTGCTCAGGGCCCAGTCCATTCTCGCGTTGGGCAGCCAGGCGCGAGCCGTCGTGCTCAAGCGATCCAGGAAGCGCACCGGGGCATCGGCGGAGTGGGCCTTGCTGCCGCTGCGCAACCACACTTCCCGACCCGCGATCCGGTGTCTGCTGAACTGTCCGATCAGGAAGAAGGGCCAAGCCCGGCCGGCTTCGAGTTCGGGGAAACGGAGGATGCGCCGCTTGGCGTCCGGGGACAGCTCTTCGTCGCGGGCGGGCGCCCAGGAGAGGGCGCGGTCGAAAGGGGGCACCTCCAGTTCCAGGTTCCAAGCGGGAGGGAGGAGCAGGCCGGGGCGACCCGCCAGTTGCGCGGGAAGGGCCAGCCAGCCGGGATCCAGTCCGGCCAAGGTGTAGCCCGCTCGATAGAGACCCAGACGGTTCTCCGAGGCCGAGTCGGTTCCCAATTCCACCGAGTAGGTGAGGCGGCAGTGGCCTCGATCCACGGGGACCCGGCGCCGTCGGGATCCGGGGAGCAGGAAATCGATCTCCGGACCCTGCTCCGCGAGCCAGGACGAGAGATGGTAATCGGCCTCGATCTCGAGATGGTCGCCGCTCACGGCCGAAGCGTCGATCCGTAAGGCGATGGTGCCGATCTCGGGGAGGATCGTCGCCTGGGGGCCGCCCCCCCGCGCGGCATCGATGGTGGGGAGGGAGGCCGGCAGCCAGTCGGCAGGGGGCTGGAAGGCTTCCAGGGCCCGGCGGGCGGCGGGGGCTTCCTCGGCCGGGCCTTCCCAGTCGCCGACCATCAGGAGTTTGCCGATCACGCGAAGCCGCTCGTAGATGCGCACTTCCACGCCCTTGCGGTGGTAGAGGATGTCGCTTCCGGCCGCGGGACCTCCGGCCCAGACCCCGGTCCAGGCATCGAGGATGTGCCGGGGATCCTGGATCAGCATCGGCTTCCAGCGTTGCTTGCGGAGTTGCTCGGCGACCGCGGCGGGTCGGGCGTTCGCGGCCTGGGCCTCGAAGCGCTGGATGCCGAAGCGTCCGCCACCGCCCTCCCGCAGGGATTCCCAGGCCTCGGGCTGGTCGGGGAGGGGATGGAAAGGGGCATAGCCGGGGGGCAAGGGCATGTGGAAAGGCACCCCCTCCGCTTGCGCGGGTGGGAACAGCAGGGTGGCGAGCAGCAGGGCGGGCAACACGGGCGGTTCGGGGACCGGGAAGCGATACCCTAACCGAGGTCGAGGCTCAGGCGCTCTCTCGCTTTCGTTCCCCTTCCAGCAACACCGCGGTATTGCCGCCGTGGATCATTTCGGCGGTGATCACGAAGCGGCTCGGGGTCTCGAAATCGGGGAGCCGGAACATCAGCTCGTGGAGGGTTTCCTCGAGGATGGAGCGTAGGGAGCGCACTCCGGTCTGACGTTCGTAGGCGAGGTTGGCGATCGCTTCCAGGGCTTCCTCGGTGAAGGAGAGCTCGTGGCCCTCCATCGCGAAATAGGCCCGGTATTGCTTGACCAGCGCGTTGCGCGGTTCGGTCAGGATGTGGACAGATCGGATGAGCGCCGGTTAGTGGAAGAGTGGGCCGCTATGTGTATAGTAGGTTGGGAGTCTTTGCGATAATGGTCTACAGAGGTTGACCGGTTAGGTGGATAATCGGCTACAGT
>CAYVRL010000382.1:0-2751 GCA_964454065.1 uncultured Planctomycetales bacterium
CCTATCCCCGTTCCCGCACCAATCCGTAGACCCTACAGGAAACGTAGCGATGAAGATCAACTCCAGGGGATGATGGGTATCAGATTCAGGGAAAGGAGGGTCCACCGAAGGGGGCCAGCTTCGGGATTGGCCTAGAATGCCTGGGCATCCCACCTCGCATGAAGATCGATCTAAAGACCGCCCGCACCCTGACCTCGGAGGAAGCCCGCGACACTCTGCTCATGTTTCGGCACCTGGGGGACGACCCCCTCGCCATCCAGGAGAACTTCCGAGGCATGTTCCCGAAGAAGATCGCCGAGGCTCTCGGCGAGCTGCGCGCCCAGCGACGCCGGGCCACGATCAAATTCAGCCGCGGCTTGGACATGTTCTTCACCAAGGAGCAGCTCCAGCAGGCCTCGTCGGAGTCCGTGGCCCGCCATCGGGCGGCTCGCTTCCAAGCCGCGGGAGCCGAGGAGGTCTGGGATCCCTGCTGTGGTATCGGTTCCGACGCGATCGCCTTGGCCTCCCTCGGAATCCGGGTCCACGCCCGAGACAAGGATCCGGCCGCGGTCCACTACGCGGCCGCCAATGCGGAGGCCTACGGAGTGGAAGGGATCGATTTCGAGGAATGCGATTGCATGGAGACCGAGCCCGGCCCGGGAATCCTCTATCTGGATCCCTCCCGCCGCCGCGGCACTCGACGGATCATGAGTCCCGACGACTGGTCACCCCCCCCCGAACGGATCGCCGAGCTGCTCGCGAATCGCCCCGGAGCCGGTCTCAAGCTCTCCCCGGCCTGCGCCCTCGACACCCTGCTGGAAACCTATCCCCGGCCCGACGAGATCGAAGTCATCTCTCTCAAGGGCGAGGCCAAGGAAACCGTCTTCTGGTACGGTTGCCTGGCCACCGGAGTGGAGCGCCGCGCCAGTTCCCTGCCCGAAGGAGGGACTTTCACCGGCGCCGCTGATCCCCAGGCCGAGGTCGGCGATTTCGGCTCCTATGTCTACGACCCCGATCCCGCCCTGGTCCACGCCGGACTCCTGGGGGCCTTCGCCGCGCAGCACGAACTCCATGTCCTCGATCCCGAGATCGCCTATCTGACCGGCCCCGCCCTCGTCCACTCCCCCTTCCTCGACGGTTTCAAGGTGCTCGCGGTCGAGACCCTCGATCCCCGCAAGATGCGCACCGTACTCCGGGAACTCGGAGTCGGCAGCATGCAGATCCGCAAACGCGGCATCGCGGAACGCCCTCTGACCATGGAACAGCGGCTGCTTCCCAAACCCTACGGGAAGAAGCGGGTGACGCTCCTCGCGGCTCGGATCGGCGATCGTCACCTCGGAGTGGTCGCCGAGCGCATCGAAGAGGGATGATGCTCCTCCGTGGCCTCGCCCTGGCGCTGCTCCCCTGCGCCGTCCAAGGACCCAGCCATGCCGATTTCGCGCTGGCCACCCCCCTCGGGGACTTCGACCCCGCCCACGCCGACTCCACCCCCAGCCAGGTACTTCAGAACCAGGTCTACGAGGGCCTGGTGGAATACGCCTACGGAGCCGATCCGATCCGCTTCGCGCCCTTGCTCGCGGAATCCTGGGAGAACTCCGCCGATGGCCTGGAATGGCACTTCCGACTCCGCGCCGATGCCACCTTCCACGACCCCGGCCCCGATCCCTGGTGGCCGGAGCACAGCCGTCCACTCGTGGCCGCGGACGTGCTCCATTCCTGGTTGCATCTCGCCGACTCCCGCCATTCCAACCCGGGTTGGTTCGCCCTGGAAGGCCTGGTGGTGGGCCTGGACGATTTCCACGCCCGCACGGGCAAGGATCCCGCCACCGCCGAGAAGGCCTGGAAGGAAGCCTGCGCGCAAGGACTGCCCGGTCTCCAGGTGTTGGGACCGCATCGCCTGCTCCTGCGCCTGACCCGCCCCGCCGGGGATCTCCTGATGCGCCTCGCGTCCCCCTACCTCGTGATCCTGCCCCGCGAGGCCTGGAAGGAGGGGGCGCGCTCCCTGGCCCAGCACCCCGTGGGAACCGGCCCTTTCGTCCTCGCGGAAGCCATCCCGCGCTATCGGGTGGTCTTCCACGCCCGCACCGACTGGCGTTCCGAGCGAGACCGCTATGGGCCGATGCCCCACATCGACGAACTGCGCTTCACCTCGGTGCCGGAACCCTCGACCCGGACCCTGCTCTTCGAAAAGGGGGAGATCGACCGCTTGCCCCCGGTCCAGGATTCCTTCGGGAAGTTGATCCAGAATGGCCGCCCCGCCCCCGAACTGACCGCCCGCGGCGTCCAAATGCTCCGCACCGAAACCCCGGACCTGTCCATGCTGGTCTTCGGAATGGGCGACCCCGTCCTCGGTTCCGTTCCCGGGGACGAGGACGGCAACCGCCGTCGCCGTCTCCTCCGCCACGCGATCGCCCTGGCCTTCCCCTACCGAGGCTGGCAGCGGATCGTCCGCAACGACGCCTGGGGACGACCCGCCCGCGCTTTCCTCCCCCCCGGGCTGCCCGAATCCACCGACATCCCGAGCTGCCTCTGGCGGCGCCACGACCCCGCGGCCGCCCGCCATCTCCTCGAGGAGGCCGGCTGGCCCGCGGGCGAGGGGCTTCCGGCCCTCCACTTCGAACTCCCCGGAGGGGATCGAGCCTCCCGGGACGTCGGCGAGATGCTTCGCGCTTCCTTGGCCGAGATCGGCTTGCGTTGCGAACCCGTCCCCAACAGCATGGCGGATTACCAGCGCAAGGTGGTCTCCGGGCGGGCACAACTCTTCTTGTGGTC
>CAYVRL010000383.1:0-2750 GCA_964454065.1 uncultured Planctomycetales bacterium
GGGAGCCGTCGGGCGCTGCTCGATGACGCGCGTGCGGCCTACGAAAGACTCTGTGGGGCCGAAGCCCTGAGTTCCGCGGCGGCACTCAAGTTGCTCTCTCTGGTGCGGCTCGCCGTCCAGGGAGGATTGGACAAGGAGTTGGGAATCCACCTGGACCCCCATCTGATGCTCGTCAACTCCTTCCAGATCCAACCCGGACATCTCCAAGCCCGGGTGGGGGAGAGCCTCCCTCCCGAACAGCGGGATGCCGCGCGGGCGCGCCTCCTGCGCAGCGCCCTGGACCTCCCCGCCGCGAAGCCGGATCAGGGGAGCTGAACCCCGCGGGGACGGACGCTGGGCCGGGGCCGCGGGGTGGGTCGCGGGGGACGGACGCTCGGACGCGGTCGCGGGGCGGGGGGCCGGGCGGTCGGTCGAGGAGGCGAAGGCCGCGCCGCGGGCCGAGTGGTAGGGCGCGCGGACGAGTGGGCGCTGGGCCGAGAGGGCGGGAGGAGGCTGGATCGGGGTCTCGGGCGATTCGTGGCGTGCGCGGGTAGGGGGCGCTGGCCTGGCATCGGGGCCGTCCTGCCGCCGAGATTCCCCCCCGAGGTGGGAGCTGGACGCGCCCCGGAGGGACGACCGGCGGCAGGGGGCGCGGTCGGGCGGGGGCGGAGTCCCGAGATCGGCGGTCCCAGGATCGTGTCCCCGCCGAGACCGCCCTGGCCGAGATGGGCGGCCCCGCCCCCTCCAGAACTCCCCTTCGGGCCAGCCGTACCCCCCAAGCCTGCCGAGGCGAGGACCGGAGTGGAGCGCAGCCCGACCGCCCCCGTCGGGACGGTCCGCGAGCCAGCGCCACTCCCGTTCGAGGAGGAACCACCCACCGGGACCGCGTGGGCCAGGATCGGTCCGGAAGGAGGACCCGTGGCTCCCCCCCCGGAGCCTCCGGTTCCCCCTCCCGAGCCGCCGTCGTCTCCATCCCCATCTCCATCGTCGTCCCAGCAGCCGGGCCACCACCAGTACCAGCCGTAGGGTCCGGAATAGGGATCGAAGAATGGATCGTAGTAGGGACCGTAGTAGAACCCGTAGCCGGGTCCCCACCAGCCCCAGGAACTCCACCAGGAGTAACCCCAGGGAGAAATGGGGGTCCACCACCAGGGCAGGCCGGCCCCGACCCACAGGGTGAAGGACCAGCGGTCGGCGCTGTCGTCGTAGGACGGGGAACCGTTCTCGAGCGGTACCATCGCCGTCCCCGAGTCCGCCGCCGCGGGTGCCGCCCCCGCGACCGGCACGGCGCGCGGCCGACTCCAGCGATAGAAGCGCGCGTAGCCGCGGCCGTCGCGGGCTTCCCCGCCCGCCACGAAGCCGAGAGTCCGGAGGGAGGGATCCAGGGGAGAGAGCGCGCTGCCGTAGCGGTCACCGGGAGTTCCGGCATATTCGCGGATCAGACTTCCGTCGCGCCCGGAGTAGAGGCGGACGACTCCGGATTCCGCGCCGGCGCCGTCGGCCAGGGGTGCTCCCAGGGCGAAATCGTCGTGGCCATCGTGATCCACGTCGCCCACCGCGGAGAGGGCCGCGCCGAAACGCGAGCCGAGATTCGTTCCCCGGAGTTCGTACAGGGTCTTTCCGTCACCACTCACGATTCGAGCCAGGCCCGCATCCGCGGCCGGGGCGCCGATGCCCAGTTCCGTCCTTCCGTCCCCATCGAGATCGCCGAGTGCCGCCAGGGCGAAGCCGAAGTTGCCGTGGGGAATCGGGCCCGGGAAGACACGCAGCACGTGGCCGTCCTTGCCGGAATAGAGGACCACTTGACCCGCGGAATCCTTTCCCGCTCCGGGGGCGCCCACCGCGAAGTCGGGTACCCGATCCTGATCGAGATCCCCGAGGGCGGCCAGCGCGGCGCCGAACCGCAGATCCGGGGATTGTCCCACCAGACGGTAGAGCAAGTAGCCGTCCGCGCCCGAATAGACGAAGACGCTGCCGCTGTTGCGGCCGTTGGCGCTTTCCCCCGGGGCGCCGACGAGGAAATCGCCCACCCCGTCTCCGTTCAGGTCGCCGATCCCGGCCAGGGCGCGACCGAAATCCCCGTAGGGGATCTTCCCGGTCAACTGCCGCAGCGGCATTCCGGTGCGCGAGGAATAGGCGGTGGCGGTGCCGGAGACCGGGGCGTCGCCATTGGCGAGCGGGGCGCCGACCAAGAGGTCGGGAAGACCGTCCCGGTCGAGATCGGGCAGAGCGGCGAGGGCGGCGCCGAAGCGGCCCCGGCCCAGGTGTCCTTCCAGGCGCAGCAGGATGGAGCCGGAAGCGCCGGAACGGATCTCCACGTAGCCGCCGGGGCTGCCCTGCGCGGCCGCCCCGGAAGGCGTTCCGACCGCCCAGTCGGGAAGCCCGTCCCCATCCAGGTCGCCGAGGCCCGCGAGTGCGGTCCCGAAACCGTCGCCCTTCTGCCCATGCAGACTCCACATGGTCTGCTGGGCTCCGAGGGGCGCCAGGACGAGCAGGAAGGGAAGAAGAGGAAGGACCTTCACGATTCCAAACTACGCGGAAAGGACCGGGAAAGCACGTCGTAGCGGGAGGTAATCCGTGATATGCCACTGGGCTTCCGAACCGCTAGGCTGGAGGCGGATGCGCGCCTTCCTCCTCCTCATCCTGTTTTTCTCCCCCACTCCTGCGGCCTTCGGCTCCCAGGTCTATTCCCTGGCCTTCAAGTCCCCGCGCCTGGAGAAGAAGTACCGAAGACAGATCGTCGAGATCCAGGGAAGACGGGGAATCCTGGT
>CAYVRL010000384.1:0-2728 GCA_964454065.1 uncultured Planctomycetales bacterium
GGGCTCTTGGACCCGCGCTGCGAAGTCAGACCGGCTCGGGGTCAAGTGGAAGACGCCTTGCACCAGGCGCTGGGCGCGGTGGAATGCGGAAACCGGGTTCTCGTGACCACTCTGACCAAGCGCAGTGCCGAGGACTTGAGCGAGTTCTTCCAAGAACACGGTATGCGGACCCGTTATCTGCATTCGGACATCGACACCCTGGAGCGGGCGGCTTTGCTGCGGGATCTACGCTTGGGAGTCTTCGACGTGCTGGTGGGAATCAATCTGTTGCGCGAAGGGCTGGATCTTCCGGAAGTCAGTTTGGTGTTGGTCCTGGATGCGGATCGGGAAGGGTTCTTGCGTTCCCGCACTTCGTTGATCCAGATTTGTGGACGCGCCGCCCGGCACGTGGAAGGGCGGGTGGTTCTCTACGCGGACCAGGAGACTCCCTCCATTCGTGAGACCCTGGCCGAGGGAGAGCGGCGAAGAGTGATCCAGGCGGCTTACAATCGCGAGCATGGGGTCGTTCCCCGATCGGTACGGAAGGCTCTTCCGGTTGCCCTCGGGGGGGAGAACGTGGAGGCTGCTCCCCAGGTCGGCGGGATCCTGGAGGAGGGCGAGGATTTGAAGGTGCTCTTGCGGGATTTGGAACCCCGGCTCGCGGAACTGCGCGGCGCGATGCTGGCCGCTGCTGGGGATCTGGATTTCGAGAAGGCCATCGAGCTGCGGGACCGGATTCGTCGCTACGAGGCCCTGCGACTGGAACTCGCATGAAGGAGGGCTGCGCCGGGTTCCTCGAACAATTGCGGGCGGCACCGCGGCGCCCGGGTTGTTACCTATTCCGGGATGGTGCGGGACGGATCCTCTACATCGGGAAGGCGCGGGAATTGCACCAACGAGTTCAGGTCTATCGCCGGCGGGGGGCGGATGGCCGAGCGCGACTGGCGGAACTCCTGCGCCGGGCGCGCACCGCCGAGTTCCTGGTGACCGATACCGAGAAGGAGGCGATCCTCCTCGAGGATCGTTTGGTCAAGCTCCATCAGCCGCCGCTGAACGTGTTGCTGAAGGACGACAAGTCCTTCTTGCTGATCCAGATCGATACCAGCCATCGTTGGCCGCGGCTGGGGCTGGCCCGACGGCGGAAACGAGGTGCGGGAGAGTTCTACGGTCCCTATCCGGGCGCGGGCGCGGCGCGGCGGGCCAAGGCCCTCTTGCAGCTGGCGTTCGGGTTACGGGATTGCAGCGATCACACCCTCGCCAATCGGGCGCGGCCCTGTATGAAGCACGCGCTGGGACGTTGTTCGGCCCCTTGCGTGGGGGCGGTAGGGGAGGAGACCTATGCCTTGGCCCTGGAAGGTGCACGGGAGGTCTTGAGTGGGAAGGTGCGGGAGAGAATCGCCGCCGAACGGAAGCGGATGCATGTGGCCTCCGCGGCCTTGGAGTACGAAAGTGCCTTGAGGGCGCGGGACCGGATCCTGGCCCTGGAGGCCTTGGCTGCTCCCCAGAAGGTCCGTTTGGAACGAAGCCGGGATTTCGACGTCTTGGGAATCGATGAACGCGGGGAATTCGCGTTGCTGGAATACCGGGAAGGGGACTGGATCGGAACCCGACGTGGCCGCCTCCGTCTGCTCGACGGATCCGAGTCCTCGGTCAGTCAACTCCTGAGTGCCCTCTACCGAGATCCGCAGCGGGAGGTTCCCCCCGAGATCCTGGTCAGGGAGTTACCTGGGGAAGCGCAAGCCTTGGCCGCTTGGCTCGGTTCTCGGGCCGGCCGCAAGGTGGTGATTCGCGCCCCCCAGCGAGGGCAGAAGCGGGCCCTGTTACGGATGGCCGAGAGGAATGCCCGGGCTCAGCGGCGGGCGCCCTCGGACACTGCCTGGCCCCAGATCGCCGAGGGCCTTTCCGAAATATTGCGAACGCCTCCTCCTGCGGTCGTGGACTGCATCGACATCAGTCATTTCCAGGGACACGAACGCGTGGCTTCCAAGGTGCGCTTCGTGGAAGGACGGGCCGAGCGCGCCCAGTTCCGCCGCTTCCTGGTCGGGGGCGGGGTCGGCAACGACGATTCCGCGGCCATGGAGGAGGTCGTGGGCCGGGTGCTTGCCCGCGCCGACGAACTCGGACTCCCCGATTTGTTGGTCCTGGACGGTGGCCGCTTGCAGCTCGACGCGGGCTTGCGAGCCTTGGCGGCCGGGGGTCGGGAACTCGGTCTTGCCGCCCTTGCCAAGGCACGCCGGGGCCGCGGGCCGGTCGCCGCCGAGGAGCGGCTCTTCCTCCCCGACCGTCCCACCCCGGTCATCCTCGAGCGAGGCAGTCCCGAACGGCTCTTCCTCGAACGTATTCGGGACGAGGCCCACCGATTCGCCATCGGCTACCACCGCCGGCGCCGACGTCCATCTCTCGGCGAGCACCGTGGCCTCGGTGGTGACCGCCGGTCTCGCCGTCGCCCGCTTCGGCCGGATGGACGGCGACGTGTCGAGCGAGAAGGGCCACGACACGGCCTCCTGAGCCTGGCGACCGCGGCCTTGCGCGGGGGGCGCGGGGTGGGCACTCTTTCGGGTCGTGAGCACACCGGCGTCGAAAGGGCCTGCCAAGGTCCACCTGATCTCCCTGGGCTGCCCGAAGAACCGGGTGGACTCGGAGGTGATGCTCGGCGTGCTCGCCAGGGAGGGCTGCGAGCAGGTGGACGACGCCGAGGCCGCCGACGTGCTCGTCGTGAACACCTGCGCCTTCATCGGACCGGCCAAGG
>CAYVRL010000385.1:0-2712 GCA_964454065.1 uncultured Planctomycetales bacterium
CTACTTCGGGCTGCTCGGGGTGGGCGGCGTGGAACAGTTGCTCCACTAGGGAGGGCGCCGTTTCGCGGGAGTGGAGGGGACCGCTTCGGCTCAGGAAGGTCCACCGAAGGGGGCCAGTTTCCGGAAATGGCTAACGCTCAATAGAAGGAAATGGGAAGATATCCAAACTTCGATCCTCACAGCCTTTCCGCAGTGGACCGCCCGGGACCGATTCGAACCAGCATTGATCATGAAAAAGCAACTGCGCATCGCTCTGGTCGGGACCGGCAAGGTAGCCACCGGGCAGCACATTCCTCTTTGGCAACGAATCCCAAACAGCAAGATCGTCGCCGTGTGCGATGTAGACCGCAACGCGGCCGAGAAGGCCGCTCGGTCCTGGTGCATCGACCGCGTCTATTCCTCATTCGAGGAACTCTTGGACCGGGAGCCCACTGGACTCGTCGTTGACCTTTGCACACCGCCCGCATTCCACGTCCCCCAGGCCATCGCCGCTCTGGAGGCGGGCCACCACGTGCTATTGGAGAAGCCGATCTCCCTCGATCGGGACGAAGTCCACCAGCTCCTCGAAACCTGCCTGCGCTGCGCGCCCGAAGTCCAGCTCTGCGTGGTCCACACCTTCCTCTATGTCTGGCCGATTCCCCGTATCCAGGAAATGATCCGGCGCCAGGGACTGAGCGTGGTAGGCGTGGACATCCACCACCTGCACACGGTCGAGGACGAGATGTTGGCCGATCGCGGACACTGGGTTCACAAGCTCCCAGGAGGCCGCTTCGGGGAGAACCTGATCCACCCGGTCTACGTCCTGAGCAGCCTGATCGGCGATTTGGAATTGGATCATGTCTTCGCCGCCAAGCACGGCCCCCACGATTGGGTGCCCTACGACGAACTGGTCGCCTCGTTCCACTCCGGGCCGCGCCACGGGCGCATCCATCTGTCCTTCAATAGTCCGCGCTGGACGACCCCGCTCAGCCTTTCCGTTTACGCCAAGGAAGCCATCATCCACTTCGACGGATCGAACATCTTCCTGCGCCAACAGCACGAGTTGATGAAGGGTTACCTGCCAGACGTCAAGGTCCCGCGCGGCAAACTCGCCGCCGATCGACTCGGTCTTGCTTTCGAGGCTTTCGGATCAACCGCGACTCTGGGCTGGAAGGTCCTACGCCACCGTCTCCGGCCCGGACACGAACTCCTCTTCCACGCCTTCGCCGCCAGTCTGCTCAACGGCACCCCTCCGCCCGTTGACGCGGCCCAAGCCTGCCGCGCCACTTTGACCTTTCTCGATACGCTGGACTGCCTCCCTTCCGCTCCGCCCTCCGGGCGGGAGGGCCTTTGATGGCCTCTCCCCGCCTCGCCATCCTAGGTGGAGGTGCGTTCGTCCCCAAGCTGGTGGAGGTTCTCGCCGCATGGCCGAACCTGCCTCGGCATGACCTCGTTTTGGCCGCACGCCGGGCAGAGCGGGCCGAGATCATTGCCCGCGATGCCGCAGCTCGCGCCCAGCGCCGTTCACCGGGGTGGACGGTGGCCGCCGCATCCGTTTCGGAAGCTCTCGAGGGCGCCGACACGGTCATCCTCGCCATTCGGGTAGGGGGCCTGGCCGCGCGCTCCTACGACGAGGGATTCCCGCGCGCTTTGGGACAGGTCGGTGACGAAGGAATCGGCCTCGGCGGCATGGCCAATGCCTGGCGGACCTTCCCAGTCCTCATTCGAATGGCCGAGGAGATCGCCCGACGTGCCCCCGGCGCCCGAGTCCTGAATCTGGTCGCTCCTCTCGGGCTCACCACCCGGGCCCTCCTTGAGGCGGGGCTGGAGGCGGTCGGCCTGTGCGAACTCCCGCGCCTGACCGAGGAGGAGCTCCTCCGAGGGGCTCCCCCCGGGCTCTCCATGGACTATGTCGGACTGAACCACCTCGGTTGGTTTTGGGGCCGGGACGAAGCTGGTCGGAGCTGGCTCGAGGCTCGGGCAGCGGCTGGCTTCGTCGATGGCGTTACCCTGGACGAATTCCACGCGGTCCCGCTCCACTACTTCCATGAGGTGTTCCGGCCCAAGGCCGCCGCTCGCCTCGGCCTCGAACGCGACCCCAACCGCGCCGCCCACCTTGCCGAGCTCAGCGGAGCGCTGGTGGACAGCTTCCGTCGTCGGCCGGGCAGCTACCTCCCGGAGCTCGAGTCGCGCCCAACGCCCTGGTTCGATCGCCAGGTGGTGCCGGTGATCGCCGCCCTCTGCGGCTCTGATGCGGACTGGAGTTTTGCTGATCTCCCTGGAAAGGCCGACTGGTGTCCACCCGGCGGAGTGATCGAAACCCGCTGTAGCTTCTCCAGCTTGGGTTGGAGTGCGGAGGATGCCCCGGATCCTCCGCCTCCAGTCCGCTCCTTCCTGGCTCGGGTAGCGGAATCGGAGGATCACCTCTACTCCGCGTGCCGAGAACGGTCGCCGATCCTACTTGGCCGCGCGGTGGCCGCCTTGCCCCTCGGCGTCTGCAACGAGGCGGCAGCGGTGGCCGCTATCCTGGCTGGGGAGGATACGCCGGGGAGTGCCCCCTAACCCCTTGAAAGCAACTGACATGGAACTCGGCCTCTGTCTCCAGGTCCTCTACCACCTGCCCTTCGAACGGGCTCTGGCCGTGGCCGCCGAACTCGGCTTCACCAGCGTTGAACTTCCCGTGGACGGCAATTCGCCCTTTTTCGACCTCGAGCAGCTCGCTGCTGGAGGATG
>CAYVRL010000386.1:0-2698 GCA_964454065.1 uncultured Planctomycetales bacterium
GTGGCGATTCCGGGTGCTGGATTGCTCCAATCCCATCAACCCGGTCCCGATCGGGAACTGGATGGGAGATCAAGACTTCATCATCCACGACCTGAAGGCCCTCGCCCTGGCCACGGGCCCCGTGGTCCTGGTCGCAGGCGCCAGCCCGGCCGGCGATGCGGTGATCCAGCTCTGGATGTAGCGACGCCGATCCGCCATCTCCACCGGCGCCTTTCAGTAGAGGCGGTTCAGGAGGACGTGCGTGGCCGTCAACAGATCGACGTCCCCATCCTGGTCGATGTCCACCGCCTGGAGGTTCTGTCCCCGAGTTCCGAAACGGGGAATGAGTTGGGCGGGGACCACCAGCCCCCCACCGATTCCCCTCAGGATGGTGGTTTCCACCTGGCTGGAGGTGCCCTGGAAGACCAGACTGGTGACCGCGACATCCGCCTTGCCGTCGTTGTCGAAATCGGCGACCACGAAGGCTTCCGGTTCCGGAGCCAGGGTGGAAGGATGGACGGGAAAGGTCATCGCGGTCTGGAACGTGCCGTTGCCCAGACCCAGCGCAATGCTCAGGTCCGCGCTCGCGGTGTTCAGGCAGAGGAGGTCCAGGTTCCCATCCCCGTCCATATCGGCGAGAAGGACGTTCTGAACGCTGTCTCCGCCCATGGGAATCGCAACGGGCGTACCCGGGTCGCCGTAGCCGTCACCGCTTCCCAGTTGTAAGGTCACATGGTGGCGGTTGGTGTCGTAGGAGCTGGCATTCGAGGTCACGATGTCCAGCACTCCATCGTGATCGACGTCGCCGACGGCCACCGAGGTCCCCCTCTGAATGTCGCTCCCGACGAAGCGCTGGTAGAAGTGGCCGGTACCGTCGTTGAGATAAGGGTGCTGCCCATTGGGAAGAACGGCGTCCAGGTCCCCGTCGTTGTCGAGGTCGGCCAGGACCACGGCGCGGGCGCCATCGTTTCCATTGGCCCCGTAGGAAACCACAGGAGCGAACTGGGCGTTGCCCAAACCGAGGAGGACGTTGTTCAGATTCCCGGCGAAGTCGATGGTGTTGGTGGAGAAGACATCGAGGATGCCGTCCCCGTTCAGATCGCCCGCGGCGAGCGCGGAAGCTCCATGATTGCCATCCAGGGAGGAGTAGACCGGCAATCCGCTTCGATTCAAGACCAGGTCGAAGGCTCCATGGCTGATCAGGGAACCGAAGCCGTCACGTTCCGGGGGAGCGGCCACGACCAGATCGGGGTCGCCATCGCCGTCGAAATCGGCGACGACCACGGCGAGGTCGCCATGGAAGTTGAAGGTCCGCGGAGTTCCGAAGAGCCGCTGGGGTCCGCTTTGCAACGCGAGCTTCGGGGTCGGACTGGAACCCGCGGGCGAGGCCTGGAGGGGGACGGACGACAGGGAGGTGGCGAGCAGGAAGGAAAGGGTGGCGGCGGTTCTCATGCTTGTCGAGACTAACACGCAACGAGCCCGGGTGGCGGGAATCAGCGGGCAGCGGGCCGGAAATCCTGGTTGGTGAAGGGGTTGGAGCCGGGACGAACGACCCGGTTGAACCCGAAGTGGGCCGCCTGGTGGCAGCCGTTGCAGGAAGTGGTCAGGGAATCGAAGGCTCGCTCGAAGGCGGCGGGATCCTGCTCGGCGATGGCGGCATCGAGAGCTTCGAGAGCGGGGTCGATGTAGCTGGGCAGGAGTTCGGCGACCGCGGCCCCCTTGTGGATCGGGTGCAAGCGGACGGCCGCTCCGAAACCTTCCTTCAACTCGTCCATCTCGTAAGCGGCCAGCGGCCAGTTCCCGGCCTCCCCGGCGAACCACAGCTTCGCGTGTTGGCGCTGGACCGCGCTCATCAGGTCGCCCATGCCCGGCACCGACGCGGGAGCGGCCTTCGAATGCACGCACGCAGTCGCCGACAGGGCGAGCAGAAGGAGGATGCAACGCCGCATGGGCGACCATGCTACCCTCTTTGCGGCGCGACGGGGGTCGCGCGGTCCTCAGCGGAACGAGCCGATCCTCTCTGGGGAGCAGTTCGATCGGTAGAGTGATCGCGGAATGGGTCGGCTAGCCACCGAAGGCGTCTTAGGTGAAGGCGCGCGTGCTCCCCGAACACCGACCCGCTCTCCGTCGGGTCCGTCGTCGCGTAGCTCTCCGGGGACTGGAGGTCCGTCCACATGCGCTTCGAACGATCCATCCCATCATAGCGAAATGCTTCACCATGATCTGCCAATTCTCAGTACGCCGATCCAGGTGGGCAACACGGAATGGTTGAGGCTATTGGCGTTCCCACCAGAGCACGATGTCTCCAGATGTTCTGACCACGCACACCAAAAGGGAAACCTCGGTTGATTCAAGGTTCCTCATGTATCGGCTAAGGAAGCTCTGAAGAATGGGAATCGCCAGCCGCGGCCTTCTGGATCGATTTCGCCACAATATACACTTCCTTCCAATTCGTCACAGCGGGAATTCTCACAAGCCTTCCCCTGGCATGAAAAAGAATAGAGCGAAAGTGAAAAATGGGAGCAGCGCTGCCTAGAGAGATCCGATCAACGAAGGACAACCTGAGCGATGGAGTAAGGTGACCCCAAGAAGTCCTTGGGCATTGGAGCCTATCCGAGAGAACCCTGGGATATCCGCTCCAAATCCTCAACAATCTGAAAAGGGACGTAAATACACCTTTGCACACGGAACCGGCCCCCAAAAAGTAGGTTAGCAATGA
>CAYVRL010000387.1:0-2681 GCA_964454065.1 uncultured Planctomycetales bacterium
GGGGGGGGAACGTGGTGGATCACTACTCGAGCCTGATCTTCCCCGAGTGCCCGATCCCCGCCGCGGTCATCGCCATTCATGGCATCACGGATGCGGCGGTGGCCGAGGCTCCCACCGCCGCGGAAGTCCTCCCGGCCTTCCTGGAATGGGCGGGAGGCCTGCCCCTGGTCGGCCACAACGTCTCCTTCGATGCCCGGGTGGTGGCGGTGGAGTGCTTGCGGACCGGCCTGCCCCTGCCGGCGAATCCGATGCTTTGTACCCTGCGGGCCGCGCGCCGGATCCTCTCCGCGCCATCCTATGCGCTGACGGCGCTGGTCGAGGGGCTGGGGCTGCCGACGGGGCGGCACCACCGGGCCCTGGAGGACTCCGAACACGCTTTCCACCTGCTCCAGCGCTTGCGGGCCGCATCGGGGGCCGATTTCGACGAGCGGAGCTTGGGGAGAGGCCGGGTGCTGGCCGATTACGCCCCGGCCCCCCCCCGCCTCGGGGGGCGTTTTCGGGTACTGGAAGAAGCAGCGGCTCAGCAGGAGGCCGTGGATCTGCGCTATCGGCTCTCCGATCGGAGGGTGATGAGTTCCCGGGTGTCTCCGCGGTTCTTCTACCGGAGGCGAGGAAAAGGACTCGTCATGGAAGGTTTCTGCCACTACGCAGGCTTCTACAAATCCTACCGGATGGAGCGCATTCTCGCGGCCCGCCTCTGTCCCGGGGAGGGGCCTCCCCGGGTCCGGCGCCCCGCTGGCAAGTCTCCTCCCGGCCATTTCCCTGGCTGAGGCTGCGCCAAGGGGTCGCCCTCGATCTTTCCCAATTCTTGATTCCTCGAGGGGAAATCGCCGTTACACTAGAGCGCGGCTGGTGCTCTTCGATTTTATTCGGGGCATCTGGCCAATCAATCCTGCCAACCATTCACACCATCACTTCCGATGTCCGAAACCGACACCATGGACGGCGTCTCCCACGGCTCGCCGCCCGAACCTACCGAACCTTCCGAAACGACTCCGACCAGCCACGAGACTCCGGATGCGGAGGCCTTCCAGGGCCATGGCGCCGGCGGGGCAGGCGTCGTTTCTCACTCCAACAACCACAACTTCCCGAGCGAGGTCCAGCGGCCGCTCATCGACCAGAACGAGAGCGTCGAGGAAATCGAGAGGGAGGATCTGGAAGACAAGTACCTCGACCTGAAGGATGAGGTCTGGCGTCTGCGAAGGCAACTCAACCTCAATCCCGCCACGGGCGATCTGCCGAGCAATGGCGGCTACGCGAGTCCCGGTGGGGTACTCCGGCGCCAGCGGGTCGCGGTCTTCATCGATGTGCAGAACATGTACCACTCGGCGAAGAAGACCTACGGTCGGAATCTTTCCTACGCGAAGATGCTCCGCCAGTCGGTTCGCAACCGGCGCCTGGTCCGGGCGATCGCCTATGTGATCGACCGGGAAGGGATCGATCAAGCCAGTTTCCTGGACCACCTTCGCTACTGCGGTTTCGAAGTCCGCAAACGGGAGGTCATCGAACGGCTCGACGGTTCCCGCAAGGCCGAGTGGGAGCTCGGCATGGCGATGGACATGCTCCGCCTCGCCGAGAAGGTCGATGTCATCATCGTCGTCTCCGGAAACGGAGTCTTCGCCGACATCGCCCCGATGGTCCGCGCCAAGGGCTGCAAGTTCGAATGCTGCGCATTCCGTGAAAGCATGAGTGATCTTCTCGTCCGCGCCGTCGACCAGTACCACATCCTCTCCCAGGACCACCTCTACTGATCCTGACACCTCATGCCGGGGGAGTTCTTCCCGTTTCCTGACACTTCTTGCCGGGGATGAAGTGTCAGGAAACGGGAAGAACTCCCCCGGCGCTTTTCGTCAGGAATGGGCGCCGGCGCCGGGGGTGCGGAGGATCAGGCGGTCCCCGGGGAAGAGGGTGAAGGATTGGCCGGCGCGGATGGCGCGGCGGCGGCCGGAACGGATCATTTCGTCCCGACCCGGACGGCCGGCTGAACCCCCGGCACGGCCCTGGGGCGCACTATCCCGCCGGGTGGCGATGACCGAAACCCGGGTGGGGACCAGGAATTCGATTTCCTTCACCAAGCCTTCGCCTCCCGGGTGCACGCCGCGCCCACCACTGCGCGAGCGCAGACGGAGGCTGCGGACCCGGAGCGGGAGTTCGGACTCCATGACCTCCACCGGGGTGTTGCGAGTGTTGGTCATGTGGACCTGAACGCCACTGGCTCCCCGGCGTGTGGGTCCTCCGCCCGCGCCGCCCCCCAGGGTTTCGTAATAAACCCATTCACTTCCGTCCGCTCGCCGACCACCGCAACTCCAGTTGTTCATCGTGCCTTGGCTCGCGGCGGGCACACGATCCGCCCCCAGCAAACCCGCAAAAGCGGCCAGCAACACGTCCACCAACCGCTGACTGGTCTCGGTGTTGCCGACCGCGACCCCGGCGGGGAAACGAGCCGATACCAGCGAGGCCGATGGCAAACGCAGATCCACATTGGCCAACACCCCGCTGGATTCGGGAAGTTCCTCGGCCGCCAAGGCTTGCAGAACGTAGAACAACGCCGACCAGACGACCGCACGGTGGGTGTTCCAGGAACCCTCCGACTGGGGATCCGTACCCGCGAAATCGACCCGCAGCCGCCCGCCACGTTTGCGCAGTTCCACCACGATCCGCGGACTGTCCGGGCCATCCAG
>CAYVRL010000388.1:0-2675 GCA_964454065.1 uncultured Planctomycetales bacterium
GGGCTGATCGTGGTGACCAGTGCCGGCAACGAGGGGCCCGCCTTGAGCACGGTGGGGGCTCCGGCCACCTCCAGCGGGGCGATCGCGGTCGCTGCTGCGGTATGGCCCGATACCCAACGCGCCAACTACGCGGCCCTGGATCCGGTCGGGCCGGTACTCTTCGATTTCTCCAGCCGAGGTCCGCTTCCGAACGGCAGTCTGGGGGTGGAGCTCACGGCCCCGGGCGCGGCCCTTTCCTCCTTGCCCTCCTGGGGAGGGACCAAGGCGGAGAACTACAACGGCACCTCGATGGCGGCCCCCCAGACCACCGCCTGCGTGGCCTTGCTCCTCTGCGCCGCCGAAGCCGAGGGGCTTCCCCACGAGCCTGCTCGGGTGGAGCGTGCCTTGCGTCTCGGGGCCCGGCCGATTCCCGGTTTCGCCGCCGTGGAACAGGGTTACGGGGCGATCCAGCTCGGTCCGAGTTTCGCCGCCCTGGAGGAACTCGCCGACGATCCGGGCGTGGTTCAGGAGTACGAAGTCCAGGTGCGCAATCCCTACGGGGTCGGGGGCGGCATCTACGAACGGGATCTTCCCGAGCGCAAACCCTTCGAACGCCGGATCGGAGTGCGACCGATCTTCCCCGAAGGGACCAGTAATGAGCAGAAGGCCGATTTCCTGCGCAGCTTCCGGATCCGCGCCGAGGACGATTGGGTCCAGGTTCCGGAGGCGTTGTTCCTCAATGCCCGGGGGCGCAGTTTCCCGGTCGTGGTGGATCCCTCCGGACTCGGTCCCGGTTTGCACACGACTCGGATCCTGCTGGAGGACGCCGATCGCGACCCCGAAGTGGGCCCGGATCGAATCGTACCGGTGACGATCGTGATTCCCGAGTCCGTCGATTCCGCGCAGGACTTCCGCTATCACGCCGAATTCCGAATCCGACCCGGAGAGCTGCGGCGCCATTTCTTGAGGGTGCCTCAGGGAGGGCGGCACGCGCTGATCCGTGTCACCCAGCATGGTGCGGGATCCAACGAGTTCCGCAGCGGCGCGGGTACCGTCAGCGGTTTCCGTTTCGCCGGTGATCGCCAGGCGGGCAATCGTTTCTTCCTGACCGACGGCGAGCACGACGAGCAGATGGTGCCGACGGAACCGGGAACGGTTTTCGAATACGCGCTGGCTTCCCGCTGGGCGGTGAACCAGGCCGTCGATCTGGTGCTGGACGTCGAATTCCTGGGCCTCGAGCCCCAGCACGAGATCCTCAGGGTGCCGGCGGGTCAGGGAGTGGGTTACCTCGCGGTCCGCTCGCCCTTGCGCGCCGAGGACGTGCGGGTGAGCGCGCGGATCGAGGGCGTGGCTCGACCGGTACTCGCCCCCTGGCGGATCGAGCCGGATCCGATTCGACAGGTGGTCTTCGACGACCGCGGGATGTTCCAGGCCGTGGTGGAGTGGCCGATGGATCTGGCCAAGGCCTCCAGCTCCCTGAGCTTGGTGACCCCGGACTCGATCCAGACCACCGAACTGCGCGAGGACCTGATGCTGGAGGTCTACGACGCGAATGGTCGCAGCGTGAATCGGCAGATCGTGGCCGAGGAGGAGACCTCCCTTCCCCGCCTGGATCCCGGCCACTACCTCTTCCGCCTCCGCTATCCGGCGCTCGGCAAGGACGCCTTGGAGGCTGCCTACGCGGGCGCCGAGATCCACGTCCACGATCCGCAGCAGTCCATCCCGGTCTCGACCTCCCTGGACGAGGTCTTCGCGGGCCAGGGCAGCGGTCGGCTGCGACTCTCCTACGAGGGAGCGGCGAGCATCGAATTGCGGATTCCCGAACTGGCGCCCCTGTCCGCCGGGGCCTGGTACTTCGGGAGCGTACGCTTCACCCGCGACGGTCACGAATTGTTGCGGGTGCCCCTGCGAGTCGAGCGGCCCGCGGCGGGCGGAGCCGTGGCGGCCAGCGCTCCGGGGGTCGGCTCCCACCAGGCCGCGGACGATGCCCGAGCCGCTTGGGAGACGCTCCAGGCCGCGGCCGAGGCTCCGGAGCCGGGAGCGCTCCTGGACGCCGCCCGGGCCTGGGCCGACGCCGACCCCTCCTCCCCCGAAGCCGCTCTGGCGGTCCTCGACGCTCTCGCGAATGCGGGGCTCTACGACTTCGCGCGGGAGGAAGCGCGTTCCTATCTCGGTCGCTTCCCGAAGGAGCGCAAGCGCTTCTTGGATCACCTCGCGGCCTGGAACTGAGGCGGCGGCCTCGGGGAGGGTTCTCTCCTGCTACACTCGGGTCGTTCTCCCTCGTGACTGTCGACCCTTCCCCTCCCCGAGATTCTCCGCCGGATCCGCCTCGGCTCGCGCTGTGTGGGAACGTCTTTCCGAGCGATACCCCGGGCGCGGTCCTCGCCGTCCTGGAAGGGCCGGTTCGCGATTGGGCCCAACGGCTGCGCGCCTCCGGCTACTTCCCCGAACTGGGTTTCGGCCTCTATCTCTCGGCGCGTAGCGTCACCGGTTTCGCCCGGGAGGATCGGGAACTGCGCCTGCGTGCCGCGCTGGCTCGCGCGGGGGTGACGGTCTGGACCGCGAATGCCTTTCCCTACGGGGATTTCCATGGTGCCCTGGTGAAGGAGCAGGCCTTCTTGCCCGACTGGCGGGAATCCCGGCGTCTCTCCTACAGCTGTCGGGTCGCGGAGGCCCTCGCCCATTTGATGATGCCC
>CAYVRL010000389.1:0-2672 GCA_964454065.1 uncultured Planctomycetales bacterium
GCGGGGGGTTGGGGAGGGGCTTTTCCCCGTGGCCCCGCGTAGTCCCAGGCCCGCGGAGGTGACCCGAGGCTCTGCAGGTCGGTACGGCCCAGACGAAAGCACAACCCGTAGGACCATCCCATGAGTTGGGCCCCATCCCAGGTCTCGGCACCCCGATCCCGCAGGGCCCGAGCAGCCGGATCGTCGCTCCGGGCGTTTTGCGGATCCAGAGTCCAGGCGAAGGCCGCACAGCCTAGCAACAGGAGGGCGAAGCCGATCCTCTTGCGGGCACCGGCGAGGGTCGGTCGACTCCACCAAGTGGCCAGCCACAGCCCCATGCCCGGAATGGCGGGAGCCAGGTAGGCGGGCTGCTTGCTCTCCGGCAGGGAGAAGAGGAGGACCGGCAGGAGGGCCCAGACGGCCGCCAGGCGGCGCTCGGAGCGGAGCCGAGGGTCCCCGTCCGAAGGGGGGGGATTGCGCAGGGCGGGGTGGAGCAGCCCTACGATCCAGGGCAGCCCCGCCGCCAGGAAGAGAGCGGGAAAGAACCACAGCGGTTGGCTGCGGTGATGGACGTCACTGGCTACGCGTCCCAGGAGTTCGCGATGGAACCAGTAATCCCAGAGGCCCGGTTCGGCGTGAGCGGCGGCGAGGTACCAGGGCAGGCCGAGGGCCAGGGCCGGAAACCACAACGCGGGGTGGAGGAGTTTCCGAAGGTCCCGACCGCGACCTTCTTGGAACGCATGGACCACCCAGATCGCGATCGGGATCAACCAGCCGATCGGCCCCTTGACCAGGAAAGCGGCGCCGAGCGCCGACCCGGCGTAGAGCGCGTGCCGCTTCCCGCCCCCTCGTAACCAGTCGGATCCATTCAGGATCGCCGCGGTGACGAAGAAACTGAGGACCAGGTCCAGAGTGGCGAGCTGTCCGAGAGCCAGGAGCAGGGGGCTGCTGGCCGCGATCAGGGCCGCCGTGGTGGGTTGATCCGGCGGGGCGCGATCCCGATTCCGGCGCAGGAGGAGGAGGACGATACCCGCCCAGGCGAGCAGGGCCGGGAGCCTCGTGGCGAAAGGACGAGGCCCGAGGACTGCCATGGCGGCCGCCATCAGCCAATACACGCCTGGAGGTTTGTCTGGATAGACGACCCCGCATTGACGGGGGAGCAACCAGTCCCCGCCGGCGAGCATCTCCCGGGCCGCCTCGGAGTAACGGCCTTCGTCGGGCTCGGACAAGGGCCGTAGCCAAGCCCCGGCGCACAGCAGCAGGGCGAGCGCGACGAGCAGTGGGCGGTCCGCGGAGGGGGTCAAGACCCGAGTAAGGTTTGGTCGATGGTAGGGATCAGGGTAGTTTCTAGCTTCCCGCGGGCGGCGGCAAGCCGTTCCCCCTCCTCGCCCACCTCATGAGCTGGTTACGCCGGAACTTCGACACTTGTTTCATCGTGCTCCAGGTGTGGCTGGATGGCCTCACGATCCTGCTGGCTTGCGGTATCGGTTTGCGCCTCACGGTTCCAGGGCCGGATCTCGGTCTCTATCGGCCGCTCGTGGTCGTCATCGTCGCGGTGGTGTTGTTGTGTTTTTGGAGCTGTGGTCTCTACAGCTGGAGAAAATCGATCCTCAACGTGGAGGAATACCGTTCCTTGTTGCAAGCGACCTTCTTGGCCATGCTCGGGACCTCGACGGTCCTCTTCTTGCTGCGGGCCGGCAGTTCGGAGCCCTCGTACTCCTTTCCTTTCGCCAATTTCCTTCAGAGCCTCCACCACCTGGTCGACATCGATGCTCCGATCGGACGCTGGTCGCGGCTGAGTTTCTTGCTGGTCTTCGTCCTGGTCTTCGTCCTCGGGGTCCTGCAGCGTTCCTTCGCTTTCTCGCTCGCCTCCCGTCTACACCGCCTGGGGCTGGGCAATACGCGTCTCGCCGTCTACGGCACGGGACCACTGGCCTTGCGCGTGGAACAGAAACTGCGTCTCTTCCCCACGCTCGGCTTCCAATTCGTCGGTTTCTTCGACGATGACCCTGCCCTCCACGGAAAGACCTTGCGGGGCTATCCGGTGTTGGGGGGACGAGACGAACTGGAATCCATGTGTCGGCGACATGGGATCAAACGAGTCATCGTGGCCCGGCCCGAAATGCCGGATGACGAATTGGTGGCCCTCTGTGCCCTCTTCGATGATTACGGGATCGATTATCAGGTCGTTCCCCGCCTCTACCATTTCTTCTCCCAACGCTTTACCGTGGACAACCTCGATTCCGTTCCTCTGATCTCGCTGTCGAAGCGGGCCCGTCAGCCTTTCTACATGTTCCTGAAAGCGGTGTTCGATCGCTTGGTGGCCCTGATCCTGTTGATCCTGTTCTTCCCTTTCATGCTGATCGTCGCTCTTCTGGTGAAACGGGAGTCGCGAGGGCCGGTGTTCTTCTCCCAGGTTCGCGTGGGTCTCAAGGGAAGGACGTTTCGGATGCTGAAGTTCCGCAGCATGTTCCTGGAGCAATGCGTGGATGACCTCACCCCGGAAAGTGGACACGATCCTCGAGTGACACGGATCGGACGTTTTCTCCGCCGCACGTCCCTCGACGAACTGCCCCAACTCATCAACGTCTTGCGCGGGGAGATGTCCCTAGTGGGCCCACGTCCCGAAATGCCCTTCATCGTCGACACCTATAGCCCCGTGGATCGCCCCCCCCCCCATCCGCAACGCCCCC
>CAYVRL010000390.1:0-2663 GCA_964454065.1 uncultured Planctomycetales bacterium
CGATCTCGCCAGTCCTGGGGGGCTTCCTCCAGGGTGATCAGGAGTTCCGCGTGACGGATCTGGACCCCGCGGACGCCGCCGAGTTCGAAGATCGCCGCGGCCAGGGGGATCCATTCCGCGGCGTAGGCCGGGTCCGAGGTGTAGAGAGTGCCGGGGTAGAGCACCCGATCGAAGCGGAACAGGCACTGCTCCGGGCGGGGCTGGGGCTCGGCGGTGATGCGGATCTGGGCGGGGTCTTCCATGGTGCTTGCGAGGGCTTTCTCCGGTCCGTCTTCTAGGCCAGAGAGGGGGGAATGTCCAACGGGAGGCCGTCCTCCGGGGCGGGGAAGAAGGCCAGCAGGCGCCAGCGCCACAGCTCCTCGAAGGCGGAGAGGCCTTCTTCGCGGGGGAGCTGGTCCTCCTCGGCGAGTTCGTCGAGGATCCGATCCACGGGAGTGCTTCCATCGCTGGCCTCCAGGAGGCCGAGGTGGAGGAGACTGGCGTCGAAGCTGCGGCCGCCACCCAGGAGCCGGACCTGGAGGGGTTCGCCCTCCGCGTCGCTCAGGACCTCGGCGGTGGCCGAGGCGCGGTGGAGGGGGAGCAACGGTCCCAGTTCCTCGGGGGAAGGGAAGGGGGCCTTCTCGATCCTCTGGTCCTCCAGGAAGAGCAGGTCCAGGCCGCTGTCCAGCAGGACTTCGAGGGCGTCGGCCGGGGTTTCGACGAGGGCCTCTCCGGCGCGGTTGAAGGAGGTGTTGAGGACCAGCGGGATGCCGGTCCGCTGGTGGAAGGTTTCCACCAGGGCGCGGAAGCGGGGGTGGAAGTCCGGAGCGAGGGTCTGGAAACGGGAAGTGCCATCCACATGGACCACGGCGGGGATGGTCTTGGCGACGGTGCCCCGAACCGGGGAAGTCGCGGACATGTAGGGGTTGGGGGCGGGGTCGGTGAAGACGTCGTCGGCGGCTTCGGCGAGGACGGTGGGGGCGAAGGGGCGGAAGGGCTCGCGGCCCTTGACCGCGCGGTTGAGACGATCCACCACTCCGGCGTCCCGCGGATCGGCGAGGATCGACCGGGCGCCGAGGGCGCGCGGCCCGAACTCCGAGCGGCCCTGGAACCAACCCACGATGCGGCCGGCGGCCAGGGCCTCGGCGGCGGCGGTTGCCGGGTCGGAGCAGGACGCGGCGCGGATCCAGGGTCGGAAGCGCTCCAGGGCTTCGTGGATCTGGGTCGGGGTCGCGGCGCGGCCCAGGAAGACGGGATGGGGGCGGCGTCGGGGTGGCCGCTTCGCGTGGCGGTGATGGAGGCCGAAATGGGCGCAGCCGAAGGCCAGGCCGTCGTCCCCCGGGTAGGGCGGAACGAAGACTTCGTCGTAGCCGCACTCGCGACGGATGCGGCCGTTGAGGCTGGAGTTCAGGGCCACCCCACCGACCAGGCAGAGGCGGGTCTCGCCGCTGCGTTCGCGGAGGCGGGTCAGGAAGTCGAGGACCGCGTCCTCCAGATCGCGCTGGACCAGGGCCGCCAGTCGGGCGTAATCGGGGTGGTTCTCCTCACGCTCCCACTGGTTGGGGTGGGGGAGGGCGTGGAGGAAGTCCCAGTTGACCTCCAGCTCCTCCAGGGGGCCGCGGGTGATCCACTGTCCGGGCGGCGCCGGGCGCTCGCGGTTCCAGACCGCGGACCAGGGGGCCAGGCCCATGATCTTGCCGCAGGCGTTCCAGTCGCCGAAGACGTGGCTGCTGATCCGGGAATAGACCGCGCCCAGGGACTCCATGTTCTCGAATCCGTAGTTGTAGAGGAAGGCGGGGCTGCGTTGCCGAATCCAGCGTTTGAAGAGGTTTTCCAGCCGCAGGCCCTGGAAGCGATAGACGCTCTCTCCTTCCCGCCAACCCTGGCTGCGTTCCGGGTGTTCCGGGATCTGCACGCGGTCGGAAGCCGGGGGGGCGTCCCCCCGATAGGCTGGCCCCGTCCGGTGGAGGTCTTCCCAGGTGGAACCGATCCCGTCCATGACCACGATCAGGCCCGAATCGAAGGGGGCGACGGGGAGTACCGACCAGGCGTGGGCCAGGTGGTGCCCGATTTCCCGCTTCTCCACCCCGGGGAGGAGGTTCTCGGCGGCCAGATAGCTGGGGCGGTACTGATTCAGGGCCTGGGCCCAGCGCAGGGTGCGCTCGAAGGCATCGATCCGGAAGAGGTGATTGTTGGCCACCACCAGTCCCAGGTCCCGAATTCCGGTTCCGGTACTCTCGAAGGCGTAGCGCATCAGTTCCGCCACGTCCCCGCCGTCGTACTTCTTGCGCGTGACCCGCTCCTTGGCCAGCGCGAACAGGACCTCGCCGTCGGCATCCAGCAGGCAGCAGGCCGCGGAATGGGTGTACTGATTCAGTCCTAGCGTCAGGGGGCCTCCGCTCACCCGGCCCATTATCGGAGTCTGGCCTCCCCGAGTGGAGGTGCCCAAGCGCTTCTTTGGTAACCCCCATTCCCCGCCCCCGTCACCCCGGTCGCCCCATTCCCCGCCCCCTCCCCGAGTACACCTCCACCTGATGAGGCCAAAGAAGGAGTTTGCTATGGTGAAGACTCGGCCGCGACCTTCCTGATGTGTCCTCTTCCTGCGACATGATTCGGATCCAAGGCGATTTGCTCGACCTTGCTGGCCGCTCAGCCTCCATTCAGCAAGCAGTCGACCAACTTGG
>CAYVRL010000391.1:0-2662 GCA_964454065.1 uncultured Planctomycetales bacterium
GGCGCAGCAGACTACGCCACCCCAGTCGCGGGTCCCCCGCATTCCCCAGATCCCGAGGGATCAAGAAGACGTTCAGCCCCACCCCCGGTTCTCCGTTCATCCGCACGGTGCCGAACACGCTGCCGCGCCCGGAGCGGTCGATCCGGAGTTCCACGGGTACGGTTTCCCCGGCACCGACCACCACGCCCTCGGCCCGCGCCAACCCCTCTCCCGTGCCCATGGTGAACAACACCGAAGCAATGCCACTGTCCACTTCGTGGAGGACCAGTCGGTATTCGCCGAGGGGAATACCCTCGAAACGGAAGGCCCCCTTGCCATCCACGTCGCTGTCCAGCGGGTCGCGTCCCGGCATCGAGGCCGTCACCCGCAAACCGGGAAAGGATTCCAGATCGCCGACGACCCGTCCCTCGATCCCAGCGGCCCGGGGGAGAGCGAGTTGGAGATCCACGGGCGCGTCGAGGAGCGCGAAATCCTCGCTGCTGGCCGGAGAATAGCCGCCGAGAGCGGCCTCGACTCGCCAATCTCCCCGAGGTACTCCATCGAAGCGGAATTTCCCCTCGGCGTCGCAATGGGTGCGCCGCCAGATCGTGGAACGACGCTGGCTGTCGGGAATGCGTGGCCCGCGTCGCCCTGGCATGGTGCTGCCGAGGATCCTCCGCAGGTGCAACTGCGCGGCCGCGGCGGGACGGCCATCGGGGAGGAGCACCGCGCCCGAAACCGTGAACCCGCGCGCGACCACCAGACGCAGGCCTTGCTGGTCCTTCGTCGGCCGACTCAGATCCAGGATCGGAGACCAAACCGGGGAATGGGATCCATCCCAGGCAGCGACCCGGAAACGCCTCTCCCAGGTTTGGGAGAGATCCGGTTCCAGCGAGAAGCTGCCGTCCGCGGCGCTCACGACTTCGAGCAGCGACGGCAGTCGGGAAGGGTCCGTCCAATCGGCGCGTGCGTCCCGGAAGGCGAACAGACCCACGGGGATGCCCGCCACCGATCCTCCGTCGGCGGAGACCAGGAATCCCCGAATGGGCGGCAGGGGTTCCAGATGGATCTCCAGCTTCGGCGTGGCGCCGGGATTCCGCTCGTGCTTCTGCCAAGGGCGAAAACCGCGCGCCACCACTTGGATCCAGAGCGGGGAGGCCGCCACATCCTCCGGAAGATCGATACGGAAGCTGCCGTCCGCGCCGCTCGTCGTTTCGTAGCGCTGGCCGTCGTCGTCCCGGGCGCGCAGTTTGGCTCCCACGACCCCAGCCTGGCTGGGATCGAGGACCACCCCGCGGATCGCGTGGGACTGGGGGAGCAGGATGCCGACTCCGCTTCGCGCCTGGCCCTCCCGTCCGTAGACCGGATCCGAGTAGCCCGGCGCGAAGCCCTCGGCCTCGGCACGGAGGCGAAGTTTCCCGGGGGGGAGGTGCCGCAGGACGAAGGCCCCCTCGGCGTCGCTCCGGGTCTCGTAGCCGGGCAAGGGGGCGAAGTTGCGGATCCGTCGCTTGGAGATCTCGGCGCGATCCGGCTCGGGAATCGGAACCACCTTCGCTCCACTCACGGGAGCGCCGTTCGGCCCGCTGACCACCCCGCGGACTTCGCAGCCGAGTCGCAGGTGCAGGAGACCGAGATCGCGGGTGCGGCCCGGAATGGTGGGGAGGTTTCGCAACTCCAGCGGGGCCATTCCGGGGGTCCCCAGGCGCAGCAGGAAGCGGAGGCCGTCGCGCGGGGCTTCGGGCAACGCGAAGCGACCCCGATCGTCCGTTTCCGTCCGCCAAGACACCTGCGGAGCGAAGTCCGGGTCGTCGGGGAGCACGAACATCGCCCAGCCGCTCAGACCCCAGGCTTCGACCTGGGCGGCGGCCGCCGGGCGCCCGTCGGGAAGCACCACCTCCCCCACGAAACTGGGAATCCCGAGAGCCGGATCCACGTTCACGGCCGATCCCGGGGCGGATCCCTCGGCGTCGGGGGATCGCAGGCCGCTTCGCCCCGGGGCGGACCTTTCGTCTGCCTCGGGAATCGACGGTGAAGGCGCCGCGGTCTCCGTTCCTTCCCCGGTCGTGGAACCTGGGGACGATTTCCCGTCCGCACCCGTTCCCGGACCCTGGGAGAGGATCCAGAGCGCCGCGGCCAGGAGGACGAGCGCCGTGACGGGAAGCAGGAGCCGACGCGCCATCGAGACTCCCATGCTACGCCCGGCAGCCCGTAGAATCCGCCCCTTCATGCGTCTCTCCCAGCAGCTCTTCGTGACCCTGCGCGAGGATCCGGCGGATGCCGAGGTCCGTTCGCACGCGTTGATGGCCCGTGCGGGCTTCCTCCACAAGCTCGCCGCGGGGATCTACGTCTATGGGCCGATGCTCTGGCGCGTCCTGCGTCGCATCGAAACCATCGTGCGCGAGGAACACGATCGCGCCGGCTGCCAGGAAATGTTGATGCCCGCCATGCAACCTGCCGAACTCTGGCACGAGTCGGGTCGCTGGGAACGGTATGTCAACGATGGCATTCTCTTCCACTTCGCGGACCGCCGTGGGGCGGAAGTCTGCCTCGGCCCGACCCACGAGGAAGTCATCACCCAGTTCGTGGGCAGTCGAGTGCAATCCTACAAACAGCTTCCGTTGATCCTCTATCAGATCCAGACCAAATTCCGCGACGAGATCCGGCCCCGCTTCGGGCTGATGCG
>CAYVRL010000392.1:0-2662 GCA_964454065.1 uncultured Planctomycetales bacterium
GATCCTGAACGTCTTCGGACTCTCCGGAGTGAGCGACTTCCGGCTGCGGATCCCTTCGGTCCACTATCCGCAGGAAGTCGGTCTCGCCCTCTATCAGGAACTGGACCCGCAGACCCGCTTGATGAGCGACTTGGTGTGGACCGACTGGTCCTCCACCTTCAACGGTTGGACCGCGACCGTTTCCGACCCCCAGGGGGGCGATCTGGGGGCGATGCTTCACAACGGAACCACCACGGTGGATCTCGGAATGCGCTGGTCCGACAGCGTGCGCTTGTCCCTGGGTTGGGAACACGACCTCTTCCGGCGCCGAATCCTGACGACTTCCGATGGTCTACGGCGTACTCAGATCAATGGTCGCCTCGCCACCTTGCGCGCGGGCCTGGGTTGGACCACCAACCCCGTGGAGGGTGCGCCGCTCCTGGGGGCCGCCCCCTACAACAACTGGACCTTGGCCTGTGGCGCCACCCTCTGGGGGCGCCGTGGCGCCGGCGACTGGAACCTGGCTCTGGTCGCCGCCTTGCCCCAGCACCTCCGTTCCGGGGACAACCCGCTGCTCTCGGACCTCGACGGCGACCTGGTGCGCCAGGCGAATCTGGCGCTGGTCGTCGGCTGGTCCCTGGCTTGGTAGCGGCGGGCCTCCCCGGAGGCGGAACGGCTCCTCCTATTGCGAGTAGGATTCGGAGGTCACGGTGGAGGTGCCGGAATTCGATTCCCCACCGCCCACGTAGACGGTGCCATCCTCGAGCATCTCGACGATGCCGCCACCGTGGGTGACCGTCATCGAGGTCCGCGTCAGGATGGTGGCGTTCGCCACGTCCACTTCGAAGACATCGGAGATCGGGATCGGGTCGAAGAGGTCGCCCTTGGCCCCGCCGACCACCAGGACGCGATCCCCGGAGAGGGTCACGGAACCCGCGAAGGCGGTGTCCACCGGCAGACTGCCCAGGGAGGTGGTGTTGTTGCCGTTCGGATCCCAGAGGTGGACCTGGCGGATCGGGCCGATGCTGAAGATGTCCCCGCCAGCCCCGCCCGCGACCACGATGCGGCCGTCGGAGAGCAGGGTCGCGGCGAAGAGGGCCCGCTTGTTGCCGATGTTGCCGCCCGCCGAGAAGGAGTTGGTGGCGGGATCGTAGAGGTTCACCGCGGTGGAGAAGTCCGGGATCGGGATGCCGAAGATGACGGTGTGGGTGATGCCTCCGGCGACCCAGACCCGGCCGTCGAGGAGCTTGATGGCCTCTTGCCCGGCCTTGGGTTCGGTGAGGTTCGGGCCGGCGCTCCAGGTGTCGGTGGTCGGGTCGAAGATCTCGGTGCTGCGCAGCGCCGTGCCGAGGATATCGGTCACGTCGGTGAGTTCGTGGTTGCCGTTGCCGACGGTGCCGCCGGTGACCAGGACGCGGCCGTCGTTCAGCAGGGTGGCGGTGTGTCCGGCGCGGACCTTGCTCATCGGGGGGCCGACGGTGATCTGGCCGGTTGCGGGGTCGTAGATCTCGGTGCTGTCGAGGATCAGGGTGTAGTAGTCCCCGTTGGCCTTCTGCCCTCCGTAGGTGATGCCGCCGGTGAGCAGCACGCGGCCGTCCAGCAGCGCGGTGGTGGTGTGGAAGGCGCGACTGGTGTTCAGGGTCGCGGGGAGCAGGGTGGTGGTACCGGTGGCGGCGTCGTAGATCCAGGCTTCCCCGTTGCAATGGTAGGGAGTGGTGACGTCCGTCAAGAGGGCGGGCCCGCCGCCGGCGGCGAAGAGCTTGGTGGCCTTGCCGTTCAGGCCGCGTTCGATCACCGCCCAGGTGATGTTGGCCGCAGGTACCGGCAAGTCGCTGCCCGCGCCCTGCCAACGGTCGGGATCGTTCAGGTTCACCCATCGCAGGTTGCTGAAGTCCTGGTACTCGGCGGCGCCGCCGCCGCCGGGACGGCTCAGGGCCTGGAACCAGACGTCGGCGTCCAGGAGGCTGGGAATGGCCGGGATCGCGAAGTTGAACGTGGCGGTTCCCGAGGCATCGGCCATCGCGGTGAAGTAGCGGCCCACCGAGGCCTGGTCGATGCCCACCGCGAGCGCGTCGTTGGGGTCGCCGGTCTGTCCGATCAGGTAGTTGCTGCCCGCGTTGGTCAGGGAGGGAATCAGGAAGCACGGGGTGTTGGGGGTCATCCCGGTCGCGATTCCCTGGCTGGTGCCGCCCACCAGGTCCCCGTAGGTCATCAGAGTCGAGGTGGCGTTGCTTTGCGCGGAAAGGGGAAGGGCGAGGACGAGGACCGCGCCGGCGGCCCAAAGGAAGACGGATTTCGACATGAGTGGGCGTCGTTCTTGCTGAGGGGAATGGGGAGGGGTGGGGACCACGATCGTTCAAGACCGTGTTCCCAGCTTAGCAAGAACGGGTTGGGCGGGGCGAGGACTAGAATTCCCCGCGATGCCTGGTCCCTCTCGCCCCCAAGACGCCGATCCGCCTCCCTCCACCGCCTCGGGGCTGCCCCTCCAGAGCAGCTATTCCCCCGCGGACGTGGACGTCCCCGCGGAGACCCCGGGGGAATATCCCTACACTCGCGGCATCCATTCCGACATGTATCGGGGACGGCTCTGGACCATGCGCCAGTACGCCGGGTACTCCTCGGCGCGAGAGACCAACGCCCGATTCCGCTACTTGCTGGGAAAGGGACAGACCGGCCTCAGCGT
>CAYVRL010000393.1:0-2661 GCA_964454065.1 uncultured Planctomycetales bacterium
CCCACGGCGTCGCCATGCTGCTCGACCGCGCCGACCGCCTCCGCATCGGCATCAAGTGCGCGTGCGGCACCTCCCCACCCAGGGCCCGGTAAGCTGCCCAGCCCGCATCCCGGGAATTCTTAACGCCCCCGCACGACATTTGCCCGCTCTGGAGAGATAATATTCTCTGTTTCCTCATGGACCCGGTAGCCCGAAGACTCGAAAAAGCCCGCCAGGATCTCCTGGACCTCGGCATGAGGAACACGCTGCTCAACTACCGCGAGTTGAGGAGCCGCGGCCTGCGCATCACCGGCCCCGAACCGGCGGAGATCTTCGAGACGCTCACCGCCGACGAAGAGACCACCGCCGCTTTTGCGCCCCACCCCGAAGACGCCGCCGGTCTGGCGTCGACCTCCGCCCGGGCCGACATCTTTCTGGAAACGCCGTACTCGAGCAAGGATCTCGAACGCCGCCTGCGCAACACCTATTACACCGCCCGCTCGGCCGTCGAGGAGCAAGGCGTCAACGTGCTCTTCCTCGCCCTGGGCATGCTCGAGTGGTTCGAGGACGACTCCAGCGAGGAACTTCGCCGCGCCCCCCTCATCCTGATCCCCGTGCGCCTTTCCCGGGCGAATGTCCAGGCTAATTTCACCCTTGAGTACACCGGGGAAGAGATCCGTACCAACAGGCCCCTCGAGGTCAAGCTCGACCGTGAGTTCCGCATCGCACTGCCGGAGTTCGCCGAAGACGACGAGGAGGCCGACGTCCACCGCTATCTCGTCGAGACCGCCCACGCCGTCCTGCACCAGCCGGGCTGGAACGTCGACACGAAGGCCGTCGCTCTCGGTTTCTTTTCCTTCCACAAGCTCCTCATGTACGAGGACCTGGACGAAGACAAATGGCCCGAAGAGGCGAAACCGTCCAAGCACCCCATCCTCAGGTCTCTGCTCCAGGACGGCTTCTCCGACTCCTCGCCCCTCGTCTCCGACGGCGATGACCTCGACGAGAAGACCGACCCTTCTTCGCTGCACCAGATCTGCGACGCCGACAGCTCCCAGACGGTGGCCCTCCTCGAGGCCGCCGGAGGCCGCAATCTCGTCATCCAGGGCCCTCCCGGGACCGGCAAGTCGCAGACCATCACGAATCTGATCGCCGCCTCCGTAGCCGCCGGCAAGACAGTGCTCTTCGTCTCCGAAAAGATGGCCGCCCTGGACGTCGTCAAGCGCCGCCTGGACAGCTACGGACTCGGCGCCGCTTGCCTGGAGTTGCACAGCCACAAGACGAACAAGCGGGCGTTCCTGGCGGAACTCGAGCGCACGCTGAAGGACAGCTATGCTTCCGGTGCCGGCGAGCGCCCCGGCGTGGAAGAGTTGAAGCAAGCCCGCGACAACCTGAACCGGTATTGCCGCGCCCTCCACGAACCGGTCGGAGAAACCGGCGTTACTCCCTACCACGCGTTCGGAGCGCTCGCCCTCATCCGCCACCGCCTCGAGGGCCTCGACCCTCCTGCTTTGGATGGCCTGCCGCTGGATGAGTGGACCGGCTCCGACTACGAGCAGCGGCGCGACGCCGTCCGCCGGCTCCAAGAGCTGGTCGCCGAAATCGGCGTCCCCGAGCGCCACCCGTTCTGGGGCAGCGGCAAAAAGCTCTTCCCGCCTGGGGAAAAGGCGAAACTCGAACGCGCCAGCCGCCGGGCCCGCGAACGCCTGGACGCCTTGCTCGTTCCCTCCCGCAAGCTCGCCGGCCTCTTTGGCGCCGAAGCCTCGGACGATCTCGATTCCCTCGACCAGTGGCTCGCCGCCTCCCGGCATCTGCTCGACGCGCCCCCCACCGGCGGGGCAGCCATCGATTCAGCCGAGTGGACCGCCCGCTACGCCGAGATCCAGCGTGCTTGCTCAGCCGGCCGCGAACTGCGGGAGCTTCACGCCCGCCATGACTCGCACCTGCGGCCCGAGGCCTGGCGCGCCGATCTCCAGGAGGTCTGGCAGACCCTCTTCGAGTACGAGCCCGCCTGGTGGCGTTTCCTGTCCGGGCGCTACCGGGCGGCCCGCCGCAAGCTGCGCGCCTGGTGCCGCCCCGGCTTCAAGCCTTCCCGCCAGGAAGGTCTGGCGATCGCCGGGGCCGTCGTCGAGGCGCAGCGCCTCGAAAGCGAACTGGCCGCCGCCGGCGAGTGGATGCGGACCCTGTTCGGACCGTTTTGGAAGGGTCGTGACTCGGATTGGGACGCCCTGGAGGCCATCGCCGCCTACTTGAACGCCACGCAGCGGCGCATCGAAACCGGCGAGCTGCCCCGCGAGACCATCGCTGTTCTCGGCGACCGGGCCAAACGCGCCGCTTTGCCGGAAATCTACCGGGACGCCGCCCAGGCCCGTGAGGCTTTCGCCGAAGCGGCCGGGGCGGCGTTTGAACTCGTCGAGCTCGACCAGCCGGTCCGGTTCGGTTCCCCCGGCTTCGCCCGCACGCCCTTCGGCTCCCTCCGGAGCTTGTTCGAGTCTTGGGAAACCAATGCGGCGCGGCTACAGGAGATGGTTACCTGGAACCATCGCTCGCGGGAAGCCGAGAAACTCGGCCTCGGCCCCGTAGTCCAGGCCGCCGCTTCCTGGGAAAAGGCCGGCGCCCACCTGCTGGATCTGTTCCACCAGGCCTGGAACCAGCACGTCCTCGACCGCGCCTTCCGCGAAC
>CAYVRL010000394.1:0-2650 GCA_964454065.1 uncultured Planctomycetales bacterium
CAGCCCGGTTTTCCTTCCCGGTTACCAGCGGGTGGAGGATCCCGCGGCGCGGGCCCGTTTCGAGCGCGCCTGGGGGGTACACCTGCCCGCACGACCGGGGCTCAACCTGAACCAGATGATGAAGGGCCTGGGCCATGCGGTGAAGGGACTCTACGTCCTGGGCGAGGACATCCTCCTCTCCGAACCGGACCTCCGTCGCATCGAGGTCGGGATCAACCATCTGGATTTCCTGGTGGTGCAAGACATCTTCCCCAACGAGACCGCGCGTTACGCGGACGTGATCCTGCCCGGCGCTTGCTTCGCGGAAAAGGATGGGTTGTTCACCAATTCCGAACGCCGGGTGCAACGAGTGCGCAAAGCGGTCGAGCCACCCGGGGAGGCCCGCGCCGATTGGGAACTGATCGTGGCCCTCGCCCAGGCCTGCGGAGCCGACTGGAATTACTCCCACCCTCGGGAGATCTATGCCGAAATGGCCGCCCTCACCCCCAAGTTCGCGGGCATCAGCCACGAGCGGATCGAAAGGGAAGGGGGAATCCAATGGCCTTGCGAAAGCCCCGAAGCACCGGGAACTCCCTACTTGCACGCCGGTGGGGTGCTGCGCGGCAAGGGCCTCTTCCGCGCGGTGCGCTATCGCCCCCCCGTCGAAAGCGCGGACGAAGTCTTTCCCCTCCTGCTCTCCACCGGACGCACGCTCTACCACTACAATTCCGCGACCCAAACGCGGCGCGCCCCCGGCTCACGACTCAAACAGCCCCTGGCCTTCGTCCAGATCCACCCTCGCGACGCTCGGCGCCGGAACATCGGCGACGGTGACCGGGTGGAGATGCGTTCCCGCCGCGGTTTCCTGCGCTGCGTCGCCCGAGTCACCCGCGAGGTGCGGCCCGGGTGCGTGTGGATGCCTTTCCACTTCGCCGAGGCCCGAGCCAACCTGCTCACCACGGGGGCCGGCGACACGGTCACCGGAACCGCGGAATACAAGGTCTGCGCGGTGGACCTGCGTCGTGCTCGACCCGAAAGTCCGTGATGGAACCGGAACTCCTGCCCATCCGCTATTCCGAGCCCCTGTTCCGGCCTCCCTCCGAGGCGGACAGCCTGATCCTGCAAGCCACCGTGGGCTGTTCCTACAACGAATGCAGCTTCTGTGGGATGTACCGGGAGAAGGAGTTCCGCGTCCGCCCCCTGAGCGAACTGCGGGCGGAGATCGCCTGGGCGAGATCGCGACTGGGACCGGTGCGCAAGGTCTTCCTCGCCGACGGTGACGCCTTGATCGCCAAGGCCTCCTTTCTCGAAGAGGTACTCTCCGAACTGAACGCGGCCTTTCCCGATCTCCGTCGGGTGAGTTGCTACGCTTCGCCGCAAGCCTTGCTCCTGCGCAGCGTGGAAGAAATGCGCCGCTTGCGGGATCGGGGGCTGGGGCTCTACTACCTGGGAGTGGAGAGCGGGGACGACCAGGTTCTCGAGTGGCTACGCAAGGGCGTGGACGCGGAGCGGATGGTCGAGGCCGGACGCAAGGCCGGGGCGGCCGGGGTGAAACTCTCGGTCATGATCCTGCTCAACGCCGGGGGTCGGCGGCGGTCCCGGGAACATGCGCGAGCCTCGGCACGGGTCGTGAACCGAATCGCGCCTCGTTTCGTGAGTACCTTGGTGATGACCCCGGTTCCGGGGACCCCGCTCGCGGAAGCGGCCGAGCGCGGAGAGTTCGAAACCCTGTCCCCGGTGGAACTCGCCGCCGAGTTACGGGAATTCCTGGGAGGACTCCGCTTGCAGGGCGCGGTATTCCGCTCCAACCACGCCAGCAACTGGCTGGCCCTGGCCGGCAACCTGCCGCGGGATCAGGAAGCCTTGCTCGCCGCCCTGGACCAGGTCCTGGCCCATCCGGAGAACGCCGCCTTCCGGCCGAGCTGGGCCCGAGGTCTCTGAGGAAGGCTCGGTTCCCTGGGAAGCGCCTCGAAAAGTCCGTAACCCGGCGGAAAGACGGACGTCTGCCTCCCCGGTGGCACCGCCAACCTGGAGGATTCCCAATGTTCCGTTTCCCTGTCCTTTCCCTTTCCCTGTCCCTGTCGCTCCTGGGCATGTTCGGCACCCCGCTGGCGGCACAGGGCCTGGGTTCCCCGCCCAACACCAGCTCGATTCCCTGTCCGGACATCGGGGTCGTCAAGACCCACGAGCTCCACGTGGAGGTCATGGGCTTCTCGGCCTGCGACAAGGGCATGATCGAATTCGAATTCGGAGGAGTGAAGATCACCTGGGACGATCCGGTTTGTCCCTTGTTCATCGTGATCACTCCCACCTGGAACGAAATCGGGGAAAAACATGGCACCACGGTCACCGAACACCAGTTCGCCAGGGGGATGAAGTTCAACTACGCGTGCGATGACAAAACGGACAATTGCGTACAGACCGATATCGACGATATCGGCATCTATGTCTACAACATCGACAGTCCTTGTACCGGAGGTCCGCCGCCGCCGCCTGTGAACCCGTTCTGATGCGCAAGTCCCTCTTCTTGCTCGGCCTGGCGACCGCACTGGTCGCCGGGCTCTGCTGGGCGATCTTCGGGACTTCCCTCTCCACCCGAGGGACCGCCAGGACGATGACTCCCCCCCCTCCCGGGTCACGCCTCGGACCCGCAACCTTGAAAGAGGATGGG
>CAYVRL010000395.1:0-2650 GCA_964454065.1 uncultured Planctomycetales bacterium
TTCCCAGAACTGACCATTCTCTACCTTCCCAACGACCACACCTCCGGAACCGCCCCCGGGCACCCCACTCCCCGCGCGATGGTGGCCGACAACGATCTCGCCCTGGGGCGGATCGTGGAGGGTATCTCCAAGAGTTCCTTCTGGCCCGACACCTGCATCTTCGTGATCGAGGACGATCCCCAGAACGGTTACGACCACGTCGATGGACACCGATCCCTGTGCCTGGTCGTGAGTCCCCATACCCGCGGACGGGGCGTGGTGAGTCATTTCTACAACCAGGGCTCGGTGATGCGGAGTATCGAGGGGATCCTGGGGATCGACCCCACCAACCAGCTCTATGGAATGGCTCCCACCATGGAAGCCTGCTTCCGCGACAGTCCCGACCCCCGTCCCTACCACTGCCTGCCGGGGCGCATTCCCCTGACCGAGCTCAACCCCGAGGCGGCCGCGCTCTCGGGTTCGGCGCGCCACTGGGCGGAACGAAGCGCGATACTGCCTCTGGACCAGCCCGACCAGGCCGACGAGGACACCCTGAATCGAATCATTTGGAGCGCGACGCGCGGGGATTCGACCCCCTACCCCATCGCCTACGCGGGCGCCCACGGCCGGGGCCTGGCGGCTCTCGGCCTTCGTCTCGATTCAGAGGACGGGATCAAGGAAGAATGACCAAGACCCCTCTTCTCGATTGGGGTCTTTCAGCTCACTGGATGACCAGAGCTAGGGGATTGGACAACTTGCCCGCTGGCATCTCCAGTAATTGAGAGTAAAAAGGCAGGCCACTGGCTGCGGCCGGAACGCGGACGTCCAAAGACCCCGAACCCACGCCATTGGCCTGGCCGGAGGCCAAACCAAAGATCGGAGGGGTCAGGGAAACGACCCCGAAGGGAGAGGGCAGCGGACCCGGCCCGGACAGGGAATAGGCGATCCTGAACACGGAATTCGGAGCCAATCTCGAGAACGAGAAGGTTGCGGTTTGACCTGCAATGAGGTGATGGATTCGGAAAACGGGGTAGCTCTGGTCGTCCACCACGATCGAATCGAGTCCAACTCCATCCAAGGCCCCATAGGAGAAGAGACTTTCCTCGGCGAACATCAGATAGAAAGGAGCGCTCGTATCCACTGGTGTCCTATCAAGAGGGATTTCCCTGTTCTCTTCCCAGGCACCGAACGTTTCGCCCCAGCCCCAGACAACCGGATACCAATTGACACCATCGCTACTCAACCAGATCCCGTCGAAAGGATCGAAGGAGTCGAGGAATTCGACAAAAAAAAGATCGAGATTGAGCCCGTTCATTCCCGCACCATCCAATCCCAGAACCATGGCCGATTGGACATCGTGAACGGAGGTGGCATTCGGGTCGAGACCAAGCTCGAGGTTGAAACCGCCGGAATAAGAAGGAAAGCTCATGGGGGCATTCTGGCCGACATTCGCCCAGGCGTCGGGACTTGGCAGACCCGAGACGGCATCCACTGCTGTCAGCGCCATATAACCCGGAATGGTTCCGGCGTTCGAATCGAAATCCTCTGAAAAAGGGACCGGGGCGAAGCGTGAAGGCAAATTAACGCTCCATTGCACGGCTTGAGCACTAAGCGGATCAACCATGCAAAGGGGCAAGAGGAGGGCAAGTCTTTCGAGGTGGCGGATTCCCATTCTCTTGTTCGGTTCAGGGGTGGGAGGAATGTCTATTGAGACCCATGATAGCGAGAGATCGAGGGTTTCTCCGCGACCAGGGTCAGGAAGGCCTTGCGCGTCCCTCCAGGGGCCTCGAAGTCGTCATGATGATAGGTAAGGATCCGCCAGTCGTCGAAGCGGGAAAGCAGTGCAGCGGGATGGAAGAGGTGAAAGCGGTCGCCGTCGAACATGCGTCGGTCCGTCGTGCCTTCGACCAGCACGTTCAGGGCCGCGCGGCCGCCGGGGCGGACCGCATCTTGAACTTGCTGGAGCAACTCCAGCGCCCGCTGGCGGGGAAAGAACATCAACAAACCGATGCTGACCACGGTGTCGAAACGACCTCCGATGGCCCAGGTCACCAGATCCTCGCAGCGCACCCGCACCGACAACCCCTGGCGCCCGGCCTCGGCCGCGATGTGGGCCACCGCAGTGGGGCTCGCGTCCACGGCTTCGACGGAGTGCCCTCGCCGAGCGGCCTCGAGGCTCAGATTACCGAGGCCGCAACCAAGATCGAGGACTTCGCCGCGCAAGTACTCGAGAGCCAGCCGTTCGAAGGGATTCAAGGCCAGATCGCGGTCGCGAAGCTGAGCCTGGTATTGGTTCTCGAAGAACGCCACCGAGGCATTTCCGCCCATGGGGACAGCCTAGCACGGTTCCTCCCGCACCGGTAGCCTGGATTTTCCTTTCACGGCAGCGCCGTTCTCTCGAAGTCCAGTCCGTGCCCTTGGACATCGCCACCGGATCCTCCGCTCCCGACCGTTCCCTGATCCCGCCCACCGATCAGGCCAGCGGGGCCTACCGGCTGCGCTTCGCGCGTACCCGAGCAGAGCTGGAGGCCGCCCAGCGCCTTCGTTACCAGGTGTTCAACCTCGAACTCGGGGAGGGGCTCGCGAGCGCCCACGCCAGCGGCTTGGATCGGGATCGCTTCGACCCCCAGTGCCAGCACCTGCTGGTGATCCACGAAGTCAGCGGCGAAGT
>CAYVRL010000396.1:0-2639 GCA_964454065.1 uncultured Planctomycetales bacterium
CAGGTCCTGGACGATCTCTCCGAAGGCCACCGCGGCGCCTGGGACGGCCCCCTGGCCGAGATCGATCTCCTCGATCGCGAAGTCCTGCACGACTGGCTCACCGGGCGCTCCTTCGACGGCTTGATCCACTTCGCCGCCCGCTGTTACGTGGGGGAGAGCGTTCGACAACCGGTACGTTACTGGCGCGCCAACGTGGTACCGATGATCCACCTCGCGGAAGCCCTGCCCGGTCTGCCCATCGTCTTCAGTTCCACCTGCGCCACCTTCGGCCATCCGCGCCGCGAGCGCCTGGCCGAGGACCACCCGCAAGAGCCCGTCAACCCTTACGGCGCGACCAAACTCGCGGTCGAGCGTCTGCTCCGGGACCGGGCGGCAGCGGGCCAGGGCGCCTATGCGGCCTTGCGCTACTTCAACGCCGCGGGGGCGGCCGCCGATGGTTCCCATGGCGAGGACCACCGCCCGGAGACCCACCTGATCCCGCTCGCCATCCGTGCCGCGCTGGGCCAGGGCGAGCCCCTGACCATCTTCGGCGACGACTGGGACACTCCGGACGGCACCTGCATCCGCGATTACATCCATATCGAGGATCTGGCCAGTGCCCATCTCGCGGCGCTGGAGCGGCTGGTCGCAGGGGGAGACAGCGGCGCCTGGAACCTGGGCACCGGCCACGGCGCCTCGGTGCGTCGAGTGCTGGCTGCCGTGGAAGCCGCGCTCGGGCGACCGGTTCCGCATCGCATCGGTCCGCGCCGCCCTGGTGATCCGGCGCGCCTGGTCGCCGATCCCTCCCGCGCCGCCGCCGAACTCGGATGGAAGGCGCGCTGGACCGATCTGGACGAACTGGTGGCGAGCGCGGCGCGCTGGCAGCAACGACGTCCCGAGGGTTACTCCACATGAGGGTGGGACGGCCCCTCCTGCCCTTCCTCCTTCTCCTGGCGGCTGCCCCGGCGCCCGCCCAGGAACCCGATCTCGGCGAGCTGGTCGCGACGATCACGCCCTCCGAGATCATGGAACACATCGCGTTCCTGGCCGCTCCCGAGCGCGGTGGTCGCGCCACCCCTTCCCCGGGTCTGGAGGCGGCGCAGGAGTACGTGGTCCAGGAACTGCAAGCCCTGGGTCTGGAACCCGCCGGCGAAGAGGGGAGTTTCTTCTTGCCCTATCCGGTCGAGAGTCTGGTCGGGGAGCAGAGCCGGATTCGCGTGCATCTCCCGGAGACGGGGATCCCGCCGCCCACTTGGGAATACCACCGGGATTTCGAGGCCCTTCCCGGTTCTCCCGAGGGCAAGGTGCGAGGGGGCGTGGTCTTCGCCGGCTGGGCGGCCCAGGCGCGTTCCGAGCACTGGGAGGATCTCCGCGGCAAGAGCGTGCGGGGCAAGATCGTGTTCGCCTTCACCCGCGAGCCCTACGCCGACCGGCCCCGCTCCCGACGCTTCGCCGGCACGCGGGAGACCCGCTGGACTTCCCCCGCGGAGAAGGCGCGGGCGGTGGCCGAGGCCGGCGGCGTGGCCCTGGTGTTGGTACCGGATCCCGGTATCGATCCAGTGGGCGAGTTCCCGATCCCCGGGGTCGCGCCGCTTCCCCTCTCCCAAGGTGGCGGCCCGTTCCTGGAACGCCTCCGCGGTCGGCGCGGCGGCTTCGCGGTGCCGGTCTGGTCCTTCTCGCGGAGCGCGGCCTCGTCCCTCTTCGGCCAGGACTTGGGGGCCTGGGCGGCGGCCCTCGAAAAACGCGGCAAACCCCGCGTGCTGGCCGGACCGAAGGATCTGGATCTGGATCTGGATCTGCAATGGAAGGTGGAATCCCGCCTCCAGCGGAACGTGGGTGCCTTCTTGCGGGGCAGCGACGGCGACGGCGAGGTACTGGTCCTTGGCGCCCATCTGGACCACGTCGGCTGGGGCCTCCCCGGGGCCTCGTTCGGGCGTGGGGAGTTCGCGATCCATCCCGGCGCCGACGACAACGCCAGCGGCAGCGCGGCCCTGCTCGAAGTCGCCGAGGCCTTCGCCGGAACGCGGCCTCGGGAGGACATCCTGTTCCTGTGGTTCTCCGGCGAGGAACTCGGCCTCTTGGGTTCGGAGGGCTACTGCGAGGCGCCGCGGGTGCCGCTGGAGCGGACCATCGGGATGCTGAACATGGATCAGATCGGACGGACCGATCCCCGGAAGATCAGTGTCGGGGGACTCTGGGATCGACCGGACTGGGCCAAGCTGCTGCTTCGCGCTGCGAAACGGATTCACACGCACAGCAAGATCGATCTGGAATCGGGAAAGGATTTGTTCCGCCGCAGCGACCAGTGGTCCTTCGTGACCCAGGGAGTCCCGGGGGTGTTCTTCTTCGAGGGCGACCTGGCCAAGAACCCGGTCTATCACCGTCCGGGGGACGTGCCGAGCACCATGACCGGCGAGAAGAGTGCCGCGGTGGCGCGCTTGCTGGCCGCTTTCGCTTACGAGCTGGCTTACGAGGGGGAAGGCCGCTGATGCTTCGCCTCGGGTCCCGGCTTCCCGCCCCGGCCGTCGCTACTCCGCTCCTGGCCCTCCTCTGCGCCGCGCCCCCGCTCCCCGCCCGTCCCCAGCTCGATTCCTTGCGGGCGCTGGACCGGGAGCCGGGGATCGAAGTCGCGGCCGAGGTGCGCTCCCTGGATGGCGAGG
>CAYVRL010000397.1:0-2631 GCA_964454065.1 uncultured Planctomycetales bacterium
TCTCCCTGCGGCCCCTGGCTTCCGCGGTCGGTTGCTCTCCGACGAGCCTCTACCTGTACTTTCGCAACAAGGACGCCCTGATCCACACTCTGATCGACGAGGGGATGGAGCGACTCGGAGCCGAACTGCGCGCGGCGCGGTCCGCCGCTTCCGATCCGCGGGAGGGGCTGCGTGCCCTGGCCCGCCGTTATCTGGACTTCGGTCTCGACAACCCCGAGTACTACGAAATCATGTTCATGCTCCATTCCGAGCGGATGGAGCGTTATCCCCCCGAGCTCTACCGCCGCGCGCGGCGCAATCTGGAGCTCTTCGGAGAGACCATGGCCGAAGCTCTCGGAGCCGAGGCCGCTTCCCACCGGGATCTCTCCGCCGCCTCGACTCTGCTGTGGTGCATGCTCCACGGCACGGTCGCTCTCCTCATCGCCCAGCGCGTGGACGTCCGGATCTCTCGGACCGCGCTGGTCGAGGAAGCCGTCGAGCAGACCTTGCGGATGCTCGATCAACCCGCTGAAACATCCTGATGCTCCTTCCGCACATGAACGCTCCCGACGCTACCGCTTCCCTGTTCTCCGCCCTTCCCTGGGGCTGGTTGGTACTCGGCGTGGTCGCCGTGGCCCTGGTCCTGGCTTACCTCGGGGCACCGCTCCTGGTTTGGACTCTGTTCGGCGCGGTTCTCCTGGGAGGGAGCGGCGCTCCCACCTGGTCGTGGGTGATCTACCTCGCCGTCGCCGCGGTCTTCAACCTGAAACCCTTGCGCCGCCGACTCGTCACCGCACCGTTGATGGGCTTCATGAAGAAACTAGGGTTGATCCCCGCCATTTCCGCCACCGAGCGGGAGGCGCTGGAAGCGGGCACGGTGTGGGCGGAGGGCGAACTCTTCTCGGGCAAGCCGAACTGGGAGCGATTGATGAGCGAAGCGTATCCGGATCTCACGCCGGAAGAGCAGGCCTTCCTCGACGGCCCGGTGGAGCGGCTCTGCGCGATGACCGACGATTGGCAGGTCTACCAGGAGCGGGATCTGCGGCCCGAGGTCTGGCAAGCCCTCAAGGACGAAGGCGTGTTCGGGATGATCGTCGACAAGGAGCACGGGGGCTTGGGCTTCTCCGCCGCCGCGGTCAGCGCCGTGATCGCCAAGCTCTCCTCACGCTGCACGCCCCTCGGGATCACCGCGATGCTCCCCAATTCGCTGGGGCCCGCCGAGCTGATCACCCACTACGGGACGCCCGAGCAGAAGGAATATTGGCTACCGCGGCTCGCCAGCGGGGAGGAGATCCCCTGCTTCGCGCTGACCGAACCCGCCGCGGGTTCCGACGCCGGGGGAATCCGTTCCACCGCCGAAGTCTTCCGCGACGCGGATGGAGAACTTGCCCTGCGCCTGAACTGGAACAAACGCTACATCACCCTGGCTTCTCGAGCGACCTTGCTCGGACTCGCGGTCAAACTCCATGACCCGGAGAATTTACTGGGCAAGGGCAAGGAACCGGGAATCACTTGCGTGATGGCCGAAGCGGACCTCGAGGGCGTGGTGCGCGGGGATCAGCACGATCCGCTCAACGTGCCCTTCCTAAACTGCCCGATGCAGGGCCACGACGTGGTGGTGCCGATCGATCACATCATCGGCGGCCCCGAATGGGCCGGAAAGGGGTGGCGGATGCTGATGGAAACCCTCGCCGCGGGGCGTGGGATCATGCTTCCTTCACAGGCCACCGCCGGAACCAAGGCTTGCGCGCGCTTCGCGGGTGCCTACTCGGTGGTGCGCAAGCAGTTCGGCATGTCCATCGGCCGCTTCGAGGGCATCCAGGAGCCGCTGGCACGAATCGGTGGGTGGGCCTACACCCTGGAGGCCGCGCGTCGCTACACCTGCGGGGGACTCGACGGCGGTGCCAAGCCGGCGGTCACCTCCGCGATCGCGAAGTACAACTTCACCGAGATCTTCCGCAAGGCGGTGAACGACGCGATGGACATCGTCGGCGGTGCGGGGATCTCGCGCGGCCCCCGCAACCTGCTCGCCCACGCCTATTTCGGGGCGCCGATCAGCATCACGGTGGAAGGCGCGAACATCCTGACCCGCACCCTGATGATCTTCGGGCAAGGGGCGGTCCGTTGCCACCCGTGGGCCTGGAAGGAGATCAAGTCCCTCGGCGAAGGCGACCTCGTCGGTTTCGACGAAGCCTTCTGGGGCCACATCGGGCACATCGTCCACAACATGGCACGGGCCCTCCTGCTCTCCTCGAGTCGGGGGCATCTGGCCCGCGTGCCCTTCGAGGGGCCGGCGCGCCGCTACGCACAGAAACTGGATTGGGCCTCGGCCTCCTTCGCCTTCTTCGCCGACGTGGCGATGGGTGCCTACGGCGGCAACCTGAAGCGCAAGGAGGTCCTGACCGGCCGCTACAGCGACGTCTTCTCGTGGCTGTATCTGGGAACCGCGGTGTTGCGCCGCTTCGAAGCCGAAGGTCGACGGGAGGAGGATCTCCCCTTCTTCCGCTGGTCGATGGAATACGCCCTCGCTCGGATCCAGGAGGCCTTCGACGGGATCTTCCGCAACTTCGACGCTCCCAAGTTCGGCTGGATCCTGCGGGGGCCGGTGGCCTGGTGGGGGCGGATCAATGCCTTCTCCCACGGGCCGGACGA
>CAYVRL010000398.1:0-2628 GCA_964454065.1 uncultured Planctomycetales bacterium
CCCACCAACAACTCCAGCTTCTTCTCGATCTGGACCTGGCGCCGAGTGATCTTCTCCACGACCGGCGGGAGCAGCGCTTCCAGCGTGTAATTGTTGATCATGTTGATGATCTCGGCGCGAGAGGCATCGGGAAGCTTGTGGAAGTGGAAGTGGTAGGCGTTGTCGAGGGTTTCCTTGGAAATGCTCAGAGCCTCTTGGGTCTGCTGGGCGATCTCCGAGGCGTCGTGCTCGATCTTGTAGACGTCCTTGCGGTAGGAACGAAGGGCTTCGGCGAACTTTTGCTTCACGGTGGGGTGGCCGGGTGTGGGGCCGCCCGGCGGCGGTTCAGTCCTCCCAGCGGCGGAAGGCGAGGCACACGTTGTGCCCGCCGAAGCCGAAGGAGTTGGAGAGGGCGGAACGGAAGGGTTGCTCGCGGCGCAACTCGGGGATGTAGTCCAGATCGCAGCCGTTCGCGGTGTCGGGGTGCTCCAGATTGCGGGTGCCGTGGGCGACACCGCGTTCCAAGGTCAGGGCGCAGACCACGGCTTCCACGGCCGAAGCGCCTCCCAGGAGGTGGCCGATCATCGACTTGGAGGAGGAGATGGCGACCCGGTGGGCGTGCTCCCCGAGGGCCAGATGGATGGCGAGGGTCTCCATCTTGTCGTTGAGGAAGGTCGACGTCCCGTGGGCGTTGACGTAGTCGATGTCCTCGGGGGCCAGGCCGGCGTCCTCCATGGCGAGACGGATGGCCCGGGAAGGCCGCCGACCATCCTCTTCGGGAGCGGTGATGTGTCCGGCGTCGTCCGTCTGGCCGAAGCCGGCCAGTTCGCAGTAGATGTGGGCCCCCCGAGCGCGGGCGTGTTCGGCTTCCTCGAGCACCAGGATGGCTCCCCCATCGGCGAGGACGAAACCGTCCCGGTCCCGGTCGAAGGGGCGGGATGCGGCTGCGGGATCGTCGTTCCGGGAGCTGAGGGCGCGGATGCGGCTGAACCCGGCGAGGGTGACGGGTTTGAGGGCGGCTTCGGTGCCCCCGGTGAGCATCAGGTCGGCCCGCCCGGACCGGATCTCCCGCATGGCCAGACCCATCGCATGGCCGCTCGATGCGCAGGCCGAGGAGGTCAGGAAGCACGGTCCGGCGAGATGGAACTCGATCGCCACGTTACCCGGGAGGGCGTTGGGCATCAGGTTGGGCACGAAGAAGGGGGTCACCCGTCGGGGCCCGCTCTGCTCCAGGACGTGATTGCCCTCCAGGACCGTGTGGATTCCGCCGATCCCCGACCCGAGGATGGCGCCCGCTCGATCGGGGTCGAAATCGTTCTCGGTGAGCCCGGAATCGGCGAAGGCTTCCCGGGCCGCGACCACGCCGATTTGACTGAAGGGATCGAGGCGCCGCATGGTCTGGCGGCTGAAGTGTTCTTCCGCCCGGAAAACCGTCCCGAAGACCTCTCCCGCGATCCGGGTCTGCTGATCACCGGCATCGAAGGAACGGATGGGCCGGATGCCGCTCTCGCCGGCGAGGAGCTTCTCGAAGCAGAGCTTGGCGCCCACGCCCAGCGGGGTGACGGCACCCAGCCCGGTGAGGACGACTCTGCGCGGCGCGCGAGCGGACATCCGTGGAACCGGAAGCGCTGCCCCCAAGCCTCAGGCGGAGAGTTTGGTGGTGATGTAGCTGACCGCGTCGCCGACGGTTTGGATCTTCTCGGCGTCCTCGTCGGGAATGGTGATGTCGAAGGCGCTTTCGAACTCCATGACGAGCTCGACGGTGTCGAGGCTGTCAGCGCCGAGGTCGTTGATGAAACTGGTCTCGGGGGCCAGTTTGTCACGCGAGGCACCCATGTGCTCGCAGATGATCTCGTAGATCTTGTCTTGGACGTCGCTCACTTCTTTCTCCAAGGGACGGTTTCTAGGATGGTCTGGTGGGGCCAGGCTCCAGGGATGCTTCCGCGGGTGGGTCTCCGCCCAGCGCGGCCCAGGATTGTAGGAGGGGCCTCAAGCGAGGGAAAGCCCTCCGTCGACCAGGAGGATCTGGCCGGTGACGTAGGCCCCGGAAGGGCCGAGCAGGAATCGTACGGGACCGGCGATGTCCGCGGGTTCGGCGGCCCGGCCCAAGGGGATCCGCGAGAGCATCGCCTCTCGCGCCGCGTCGGGCAGATCAGCGGTCATCGAAGTGCGTACGAAACCGGGCGCGACCACGTTGACGGTGATTCCCCGTCCCCCGAGCTCCAGGGCGGCGGAACGGGCCAGGCCATGCAGGCCGGCCTTGGCCGCGCAATAGTTGGCTTGCCCTGGATTCCCCGTAGTGGCCACCACCGAGCCGATCAGCACCACGCGACCGGCGCGGGCCTTCATCATCGGCCGAGTCACGGCCTTGAGGAAGTGGAAGGCCCCTCCGAGGTTGGTGGCCACCACGCGTTCGAAATCTTCGGCGGAGAGACGCAGGATCAGCCCGTCGCGGGTGATGCCCGCGTTGGCGACCAGGGCATCGATCCCGCCCCAGGCCTCTTGAACGGCTTGGACCGCGGCCGTGGCGGTGGTGGGATCGGAGATGTCCCCCTCCAAGGGTAGGAAGCGACCCCCGGCAGCTTCGATGGCGGTTCGCGTCCCTTCCAGGTTCGCGATCCGGGTGGCGAGGCCGGCCACGCGGGCCCC
>CAYVRL010000399.1:0-2624 GCA_964454065.1 uncultured Planctomycetales bacterium
GACACGGCGCGAGCGGCGACTCTGGGTGGACGACTCCAAGCGGGTCCACAGCGGCCCCCGGGGGCGGGCTCGACTGGAGCGCAGCGTGGCCGCCTTCCGGGAGCTGATCGCTCCCGGCGACCCTTCCTTGAGCGCCTGGGTCAGCGAGGCCCCCGCCCCGCCCCGGCGATTCTTTCATCGTGCCCCCTGGTTCACCCGTTTGGATGGCTCGCTCTGTCCCTCCGCGGAAGGCGACCGAGCGCGTCTGGACGCGTCCCAGTTGCGCCGCGGTCTGGAACGGGCCGGGGCCTCACTGGACGGTTTCGGTGCCCGTCCCGCTCACGCCGCGGAATGGAATCGCCTCTGTGCCGACCACGGCAAGGCCGGGGCCCTCTTCCAGATCGACCTCGAAGCGCTGCGTGAGGTCCTGGACCGCACCGCCGACGCACCCTTGCGCATCGAGTGCGACCGCCTTGGGAGCCGCCGCCGCTACGCCGCCATGCTCGCCCGCGGACTCGGCCCGGAGCGGGTGGAGACCCACGCCGAGGAAGCCCACGCCTCCCTCTACACCCTCCACTTCCCCCATCGCCGGGTCGAGATCCGCTTCCGGGAAGAGGCCGATCGTCTCTCCTTCCCCGTGGCCCTGGCCTCCCTGGCGGCCAAGCAGACCCGGGAACGCCTGATGGAACTCTGGAACGCCTGGTTCAGCGCCCGGCTTCCCGGAATCCGCCCCACCAAGGGCTATGCCCTGGACGCCAAGCGCTGGCTGGAGGAAGCCCTGCCCCGACTTCCGGACCTGGGGATCACGGATCCCCGGTGGGTCCGGCGGCTGCGCTGATCAGCTCTCGGAGGGACTCCCTTCGGTGGCCGGGGTCTCGGAGTCGGGCAGGGTGCTCGACTCCGCTTCCCTCCCCTCGTCCTTGCCGACCGGATTGCTCCGGAAGAACTGGAAGAAGGGATTGGTGGGATCGATTTCCTCCCTGGCCTGGGAGGCCTTCGGATCCTTGCCGACCGAGATCTTCTCCTCCCGACGTCGACGATCGTCCTTGCCTCCGAAACGCCCACCGCCGGGGCGGGAACGCGGCCGGGTGTCCAGTGCATGGGGAGGGAGCGGAGGGCGTTCAGGAGCCTTGCGAGGTCCGCCGCGACCGCCACCGGTTCCCCGACCGCCGCCGGTTCCGCCGCGGCCGCCTTCACGCCGCTTCTGTCCGGGAGGGCGCATCGAGAGCCGGAAGCGCTGGCGTTCCAGATCCACCGAGAGGACCCGGACCTCGACTTCCTGGCCATTCTCGACCACCTCCGCCGGATCCTTCACGAAGCCCTCCGCCAGTTCGCTGATGTGGACGAAGCCGTCCCTCCGTGCTCCGACATCGACGAAGACCCCGTGCTCCGCGATGTGGGTGACCTTGCCGCGCAGCACGCTGCCGATCTCCAGGGCTTCGATCCGGGTCCCGGAAACACGGCCCGGGCCGCCGGCCCGCCGAACGGGCCGCCGCGGGCGACGGACCTGCTTCTCCAGTCCGTGGCGGACCAGGTCGATCATCTTGGGCCCCCAGGAACCCGCTTCCAGGATCGGGCTCCAATCCAGCTCCGCCACCTTGGCGGGCTCCCGCAGCAGGTCCGTGAGATCCACGCCGGCGGCCGCGGCCCGTTCGCGAAGCATGCCGTAGTAGAAGGGATGCAGGGGCCGGGCATCGAGGGGATCGTCGCCGTTCCGGACCCGCAAGAAACAAGCGGCGGCCCGCCAGGTGTCCTCGGGCAGGGCCATGCGGGCCTGGAAGTCCTCCAGGGAACGGAAGGGGGCGGTGGAACGCTCCGCTTCCACGCCCTCCGCGTCGACACCCGGCACGCAACGCAGTTCGTCGTGGGTGGCGGTGTTCACGTCCACCCCGCGACCGAGCAGGAGCGATTCGATGAAGGAACTCTCGAAGGCCGCGATCCGATTGGCGTTCACCTCGGAGCGGTAGGGAACGAAAGCACGAACGATGTGCGGGGTATGCAGCGCGAAGGCACGCGGATGATGCCCGAGTCGCGCCAGCAGACAGGCCTGACGCTCGTCGTGCGAGAGGTGGGCCTCCGAGAGGCGCCGCGCGACCTCGCGCAGCATGGTCTTGGCGACCGAGACCGGGACCAGGCTGGTGCGCAGCTTCTTGTCGCCTTTCCGCAGCGAATCCACCAGCTTGCCACCGTGAGTGCGCGTGGGACCGTCGGCCTGGAGCATCACCAGATCGGGTTCCTCCTCGCGCAGGAAGGCCTTCAACTTCTCGTCCAGGGAAGCGTCCTTGCCGGGGAGGCTGGTGCAGCGACGGAGTTCGCCCTCGGCGTCCAGCAGGGCGACGTGGATCTTGCCGCTGCGCAAGGCGAAGACGCCCAGCACCGGCCCCTGGTGCCTGCCGCGGTCGAGGGCGACACCGACGTGGTCCCAGGCCTGCTGGAAGACGTAGTCCTCGGCGCGGCGCTTGAGACGGGCCCGGGCCTCCTGCACCAGGCGGGGAATCCGCTCCTCGGCGGCGAAGGCGAGGAAGAGTTTGCGGTAACTGTCCCGTTCCTGTGGGGGCACACCGGAGACGTACTTGTCGAAGATCCCCTCCAGGGCGGCGGGCGGGAACTCGAACTCCAGGTGGATGACCCGGGCATGTTCACCC
>CAYVRL010000400.1:0-2616 GCA_964454065.1 uncultured Planctomycetales bacterium
ACTCACGGCTTTGTTCGTGGGGGAATGATCTGTGAGGTAGGTGGTGAGGTGCCCTTGGGCGTAGAGTCCAAATCCGGTGCTTCCCTGTGTACCGGCCCCGGTTAATTGGACACAAGGTTGCAGGTTCATGCCGCCCTCTGTGACGGCGTTTTGAGCCGCCGCCGGACCTCCGACGGCGTAGCGTAGCCATGCCGTTCCAGGACCAGTGGTCGTTGTAGTGGTCCCGGAACCGCCGTAGCGCCTCCTGGAGTTCCTCCAGGCTGGAGCAGTTCTCCACCCGCAGCAGCTGCTCCACTTCCGGAGTGCAATTTAGGCACTCCCTCAGCGGAGCCTCCCTTCGGCGTGCGGATGAAACATTCCGTCACGCCATTGCCTTCCGGCGACGCCACGAAGCTCAGGGAGAAGTGGTCCACCGCAATGAGGATCCAGACGTAGCCGAAGGGCGTCCACACCCGCGTCGCGTCCGTTCCCCACATCTGATCCGGCAGCTCGGTGTGGATCGTGCCGTCGTGGACCTTCGGGCCGTGGTAGCGGCCCGCTCGAGCCGGAGCCAGGAGCCCGTGCTCCCGCATGATCCGCAGCACCCGCGCCTTGCCGATCCGCATGCCCGCGTGCTGGGCGCGGATCCGTTCCGCGATCTCCTGGTCCGGAATCAACGGCTTCGGGCCAGGCCACTGCGGCGGCTGATCCCGGCGCGAGATCTCCCGCCGGTGCGAGAGCGTCGAGCGCGGTGTCTCCCACGCTCGGCAGACTTGCGCGACGCCGTAGCGCTTCTTCGAGGAGGCCGAGAGCGCCGCGCTCATCCCTTCGACCTCCGCAGGGCCAAAGGGTGGCCCGCCTCCATCCGGTGGATCCTCTCGTAGAGGAGCTCGTTCTCCATCGTGATCTCGTCGATCTTCGCCTGGAGGTTCCGCTTCTCCCTCAGCAAGGCCTCGAAGACCGGATCGTCCGCGCGGGACTTGAGCAACTCCTCACCGCCGACGAGGATCTGGTCCCGCCAGTCCGCGATCCGCGAGGCCGGCTGCTTGGTCTCACGGGCGAGCGCGTCGAGGCTCTCGCCGCGAAGCTGTCGCAGGACGATTTCCAGTTTGCGCCTGGCAGTCCAGCGCCGGGGGGTAATGGAGGCGGTCGCGGTAGAAGAACGCTTCTGCTTGGTCATGGGTGTTCAGGTTACGGGGCTACCCGCCTCAGTGGGGGTATCCAATCCAACTGGGGGGCGCACCAACGAAGCGCTGTCCGCCAGGCTCCGTTGACTCCAAGCCTGATAGTCCTTCTGTTCCCTGTCGAGACGCCCTTCAGGTAGAGCCAGGGCAGCAGCTCCTCGATGCTCTTGGTCCGCCGGAAGTACGGAGGCAGGATCTGGCTGGTGAAGCGGTCCTCGGCTCGCACGCGCTGGTCGCGGACCCGGGGCTGCCGGACCGGGATCGAACCGATCCCGGTCTGGATCTGGCGCTCTGGGAGGTAGCCGTTGCGGACCACCTGGCGGTGCCCCGCGGCATCGAGCGGGTCGGTGTGGGCACCTCGACCTGGAGAGCAGCCTGGAGTAGCACTCGGGCGCCCTGCTGGAGGACCTCCGTCAGGGCATCACACGAGCTCGGGACTTGACCAAAGGGGCGGAAGGGGGTGGAATTGCTAGCACTAAGGGTACGCTGCACCTGACCTCAGCTCCCGAAACACAACTTCCGACCATACCTCATGATCCAGAGTACACGACACTTCTTCCTGACTCTCCTCTTCGTTCTGACGGCCACTTCTGGTTTTGCCTAGGTGGATCTCCAAATCCATGCCCCTTGGCAGATGGTGGAAGACCATGTCGAGTTGTACTCGGATGAACCCGTAGCTGTGTCGAATTGTAGCAACTGGTTAGGTTTCGGTTTTGCCATGGCAACGGCCGGGGCGGGTGGTGATCTTGCCGACGCCCATGCGGACGCCTTCGACGCATGTCTACCAGGCGATGTGGGTGCTGGAAACGGTGCAAATGGAACCGCATCGCAATCCTATGACTACGTCGGTTCCCGAACGGGGGAAACCGAAGGCAGCGTCCAAATCGATGTAACCGTCGACGCTGCTACCGTATCTGCTTCGGGTGGGGCGAGCTGTGTAGGGTCGGGAGAATATATTTCCTCCGAAGGTACGATCCATGCTGAGACAGGACTCAGCCTTGCCACGGAAGAGTCTTATGTGCTTTCACTCCACCTCCAAATCACGCAGTTCCTGGGACTGACGATTCCTATAGTATTTTATGGTGGCCATATTGTGGAACACAATCATAAGCATCAATACCTGAGTCAGACAGCTACCACTACCCATTGGAGTCGTAAGAGTGATTGCGCCGCGGAGGCCCATGCCAAGGCCAACGGAGGACCGATCATCAATGGACAAGCAAATGCCACGGTCAGTGTGCGCGTAACCGGGACGGTCGAGCTAAGGGAACGCTGAACCCATGCGACGGATCCTCTTTCCGATCCTCTTCTTCCTGGCACTCGCTCTCCTTTTTTTCCTTCTCGAGAACCGACCCGTTCATCAGAAGGATCGAAGGGGGAACCTTTCCACCACAAGGGACTCGACCCCCTCGGCAAGCGCCCATCCCTTGCCGGAATCTCCGCAAGCGAAGGG
>CAYVRL010000401.1:0-2606 GCA_964454065.1 uncultured Planctomycetales bacterium
GCGCGTGCAAGCGAACGTCGAATGTCTCGACGGCGGGCTCCCACGCCGCCAGATAGGGATTCAGGTCCAGTTCCTGGATCTCCGGATTGTCGCCGAGCATTCGATCGATACGCAACAAGATCTCGGCAAGTTGCCCCTGATCCACCGGGGGCTTGCCGCGCACCCCTTCCAGCAGCTTGCGTCCGCGGATCTCGCCGACCATCTCGCGGGCGTCCCCCGCAGTCAGCGGATGGAGGCGAAAGACCACGTCCTTGAGGACTTCCACATGGATTCCACCCAGCCCGAAGGCCAGCAGCCGACCGAACTGCGGATCGCTGGTGGCACCGAAGAAGGTCTCCACGCCTTCGCGACGCATCGCCTGGACCAGCATTTGCATATCCGGATGCTTGCGCCGAAACGCATGCTCCAATTCGTGCCAGGCATCCAGGAGTTCGTCGGCGTTGCGCAGATCCAGGATCACCCCACCCAAGTCGCTCTTGTGAACCACGTCCGCGGCCTCGACCTTGAGGACGACGGGCCAGCCCAGGGCGTCGGCGGCTTCGATGGCTTCGGAAGGACGGCCCACCACCCGACTGGGTACCACGGGGATCCCGTAGGCGGTCACCAGGTCGTACAGTTCCGTACCCTTGAGCATGGTGCGCCCCGCGGCGAGCGCTTCCTGAATCACTCGTCTTCCCTTCTTGCGCTGCACCCGGAAGCGGGGCGGAGGGGAAGCGTCCGCGTCCCGCAAAACCGCGAGCTTGCGCAGACCGGAGAGAGCCAGCGCGGCTTCCTCGGGGAAGCGGTAGTTGGGAATCCCTGCCCGGGAGAGGATCTCCACCGCTTCTTCCCCCTGGGATTTCCCGAGCAAGCAAGTGACCAGCGGCTTTCCAGTGGAGTTCGCGTGGTGGGCGATCACGCGGGCAACGGCCGCGGCATCGATCATCACCGGGGACACGAAGATCACCAACGCCATGTGGACCCGCCGGTCAGCGAGAACCGCCTTCAAGGCGAGGTCGAAGCGCTGCGCGTCCGCGCTGGCGATCAAGTCGACCGGATTCACGATCGAGGCCTCGGGGGGCACGGCGCGACGCAGCCGGGTCTGGGTTCGGGCGGTGAAGTCCACCATGTTCAACCCATGAGCGACGCAGGCGTCGGTGGCCAGGATCGCGGGACCTCCAGCGTTGGTGACGATCGCGAGCCCTTCTCCCCGGGGCATCTTTCCCGTCTGCGCGATCGCGGCCAGCATGAAGAGTTCCTTCATGGTGTCCACCCGCAGCACTCCACACTGATTGAAGAGCGAATCCACCGCGGCTTCGGAGCTGGCCAAGGAACCGGTGTGGGAAACCGCAGCCCGCGCCCCGGCGGCGGTGCGGCCCGCCTTGACCACCATCACCGGTTTCTTCCGCGACACCCTTCGCGCGATCCCCATGAAGCGCTCGGGACGACCGAAGGCCTCCAGGTACATCAGCACTTGCTGGGTGCGCGGATCCCGCTCCCAATACTCCAGCAGATCCGAGGGGCTGACATCGGCGCGGTTGCCGACCGACGCGAACTGGCTCATGCCCACTCCCATCGCCCGGGCGTCGGCGAGAATCGCTTCCCCCAGGGCGCCGGACTGGGAGAGGAATGCCGCACCGCCGGGAGTCGGGGTATTGGCGGCAAAAGTCGCGTTCATCCCGATCTCCGGATCGGTATTCAGGACTCCCATGCAGTTGGGACCGATCAGGCGCATCCCGTGGCGACGACACAGACGCAGGAGTTCCCGCTGGCGCTCGGCCCCGACCCCGCCGACTTCCGCGAAACCCGCGGAGATCACCACCAGGCCACGGACCTTCTTGCGCGCACAGTCGCGGGCCGAGGCGATCACGTGCTCGGACGGTACGACCAGCACCGCGAGATCGACCGGCCCGGGAATCGCCCCCACCTTGGGGAAGGCGGGCATGGAGTGCACCACGTCCGCGGTCGGGTTGACCGGATAGACGGGACCGGTGAAGCCGCCGTCCACGAGGTTGCGAACGATCTCATGGCCGATTTGATGCTTGCGGCGGCTGGCACCCACCACCGCGATGGAGCGGGGGCGGAAGATCGGGTCGAGGGTTTCGGGGGGAATCGAATTCATCCGCGGAGTACCGCACGCAAATGGGCGGCGAGAGTCCGTTTCACGTCCTCGAAGTCGGGGGGAGAGGCCAGTTCGAGGGTCATCGAAGTCATGCTGTCGGAATCGAGCCCACAGGGATCGAAGCGCCGGAACCACTCCATGTCGGTACTGATGTTCAGCGCGACCCCGTGATAAGCCACCCAACGGCGCACTGCGACCCCGATGCTGGCAATCTTTCTCCCGCGGACCCAACAGCCCGTGTTGCGCGGATCGCGCCCGCCCGCGAGTCCATAGTCTCCAACCGTCGAGATCAGGGCTTCCTCGAGAGCGTAGAGGTAGGCATGGAGATCGCGGGCCGTTCCCTCCAGACCGATGATCGGATAGGCGACCAATTGTCCAGGGCCGTGGTAGGTGACCTTCCCTCCCCGCGGGACTTCATGGACCGGTAGGCCCAAGGAGTGGTAGGTATCGGCGCGAGCGCCCCTACCCACGGTCAGCACGGGATCGAACTCGGCGAGGATGAGGT
>CAYVRL010000402.1:0-2605 GCA_964454065.1 uncultured Planctomycetales bacterium
GACCACGGGGCGGGAGGGCGCGCCGCCAGCGCCGCGGGCGGGATCCTCCAGGCGTTCCCGGGCCAGGGCGCGCACCCCGGCCGCCACGCCGCTGGCGGGAGGCAGATAGTCCTCGCCGGCCCAGGAACAACCGAGGGTGGAGCGGTGGGCCTCCCCGGAGCGGCTTCCGCCCCAGCCGACTTCGGCACCGTAGAGTTCTTCCTCGGCGCGGGCCACCGCCATCAGAGAAGGATGGCGACGGCTGCCCTGTTCGAGGACCATGCCGAGCAGAGTCCGCGCGGGCGAACGCCCGTCGGCCAGCGGCCGGTCGAAGTGGAGGGCGAGCTGGGCGCGCTTGAACCGCGCTTCGGGCAGGAGCAGGAGCTCGATCCCGGGAACGGGGCGGAGCGTGATCGGAAGACGGTCCAGAAGGGGCATGGCGTGCGGGGCTCGGGCAGACATGTTAGGGCGGCTGGGGTCGGGTCCCTAGAATCGTCTTCTCCATGCGCGCGGTGCTCCTCCACCCCCACGACCCTTGCGTGGACTACGCCTCCGGTGTCGGCACGATGATCAACACCTTCATCGCCTGCGCGCCGAAGGATCTGGAGCTGCGCCTGGTCGGAATCAGCGTCGAACCGGACCGGCGCCCGGTCGGAGAATGGCGGGAAGTCGAAGTCGGGGGCCGCCGCCTGTCGCAGTTCCCGCTGCTCGCGGCCCATCCCTCGATCCGTTCCCGGGTGCCGGTGAGCCTGAAGTACACCTGGCGACTGCGCCGAGCCCTTCCCCGGCTGGGGCTGGACGGCGCGAGCCTGCTCTTCCACCGCCTGGAACCGGCCTGGGCGACCACGCGCTTGCCCAATCAACAACTGATGTTCCTGCACTACCACGTCCGGGATCAGATCCTCGGAAGCGGGACCGAAGTCACCTGGCGGCGTTTCCCCGGCCTCTATTTCCGCTTGGAGAAGCACCTGCTTCCGCGCATGGATCATCTCTGGTCCGAACGCGCCGACGCGATCGAGGACTGGAAGGAACGCTATCCGGCCTTGCGTGGCAAAGCGGATTTCCTTCCCACCTGGGCCGACGACCGGATCTTCCGGATCCTCCCCGAGGCCGAACGCGCCGAACTGCGCACACGGTTGTGCGGAGACGCGGGTCTGGATCCGGCCCGTTCCGTGGCCTTCTTCGCGGGCCGCTTCGAGGCCCAGAAGGATCCGATGCTCCTGATGCGGAGTTGGAAGGCCCTCGCCGCGCGCGACTGTGACGCCCAGCTGGTCCTGGCCGGCGAAGGCTCCCTGGAAGCCGAGATGCGCGCCTTCGCGGAGGCCGCGGGCCTGTCCACGCGTCTCCACTTCTGCGGCGCCCTCTCGCAAGGGCAGATCGCCGAGTGGCTGAACGCCAGCGATCTCTTCGTGATGAGCAGCGCCTTCGAGGGCATGCCGCTGGCGATGATCGAGGCCCTGGCCTGCGGGGTACCGGTGGTGAGTACCCGCATCGGGGAATCTCCGCGGCTCGTGAATCGACCCGAGCACGGCCGCTTGATCAGCGACCGGGATCCGGAAACGCTGGCCGCCGCGGTGGCGGAGCAACTGTCCCGTCCGCGGGATCGCGCGGCCTGCCTGGCGAGCGCCCGACCCTATACGCCGCGCCAGGTGCTGGCTCCGGTCTACGAGACGATTCGACACGCCGCCGTGGGGGTGGGGGCGTGAAGGTCGCGCTCGTCACTTCTCCCGGTGGTCATCTCCTGGAAATGGTGAATCTGAAACCGGCCTGGGAAGGCTACGAGCGCTTCTGGGTGACCTTCCCACTGGAGGACGCGAAGACCCTGCTCGCCGAGGAACGCGTGATCTGGGCCTATCATCCCACCAATCGCAACCTGAAGAACCTGATCAAGAATCTCTTCCTGGCCTGGCGGGTGCTGCGGCGCGAGCGCCCGGACGTGGTGATCTCGACCGGAGCGGGGGTCGCGGTGCCCTTCCTGTGGATCGGCAAACTCCTGGGCATGAAGACGGTGTACCTGGAGTGCATCACCCGCATTCACTCGATTTCGTTGGCGGGCAGGATGATCCTCCCGGTGGTGGACAAGTTCTACGGCCAATGGGAGGAGATCGCCGCCCTGCACCCAAAGATCGACTACGAGGGCCGCAACGTATGATCTTCTTCACTCTCGGCACCGAGCAGTTTCCCTTCCAGCGCATGGTGGACGCCGCCGACCGGGTGGCGGAAGCGCTCCCCGAGGAGGAGGTCTTCGTGCAGACCGGCAGCCACCCCACGCCCCCGCGGCGGGCGCGCTGGGAGGCATGGCTGGCCTATCCCGCGTTCGCGCGACGGATCCGGGAGGCGCGGGTGGTGGTCACCCACGCCGGGGCGGGCTCCTTGCTCTCCTGCGCGTGGATCGGCAAGGTCGCGATCACCGCTCCCCGTCTGCACCGCTTTGGCGAGCACGTGGACGACCACCAGGTGGAACTCGCCGAACGCATGGCGGAACTCGGGCACGCGCTGCTCGGCGGCAGTGCGGAGGAGATCGCCGAGCTGGTCCTCCACTATGACGAACGGGTCGCGGCGCTGCGCGCACGGGGAGTCTCGCAACCGACTCTCCCCGGGGCGCTGGCTCGCTGGCTGGAACGAG
>CAYVRL010000403.1:0-2594 GCA_964454065.1 uncultured Planctomycetales bacterium
ACTTGCTCGCCGCGCTCGCTTGAAGCGCCGCAGCGGCGGATTCCCCCGCGAGGCGTCCCGTCAACCACGCCCATAGGAAATTGTAGCCGCCTATCCGCCCGATTGGATCCAGGATCTCGCCGCAAAGGTACAGACCAGGGTGACGACGGCTGGCGAGGGTGCTCGGGACGACTTCATCGAGGGGTACCCCGCCCCCGGTGACCTCCGCCACCCGAAACCCTTCGCTTCCCTTCACTGGAAGTGGGTCGTCGCAGAGAGTCGTGAGCAAGCGCGTGCGCGCTCTCCGGTCGAGGTTTCCGCAATGGGTGTCGGGGCGCAGCCGACAGCGGGCCAAGAGGGTTTCCGCCAAGCGTCGCGGAAGCCGATCGGCCAATGACTTGCGCAGCTCACGTCGTGGCTGGGCGAGGAGTCGGGTGGTCCATTCCTCGGATGTCGAGGCGCCCCAAGCGATCCGAAGTTCGGCTCCCTCCCGAGTCCACCAATGGCTGGCGTCGAGGATCGCCGGACCGCTGAAGCCCCGATGGGTGAAGAGGAGTCGTCCTTGTCCTCTGGCGCGGATTCGCCCGCCGACGAGTGCCTTCCAGGCGATGGGAACGGCTACTCCCGCGAGCGCCGAAAGACCCCGGTCCGCCGTCGTCAGGGGTACCAAGGCGGGATAGCGGGGTAAGAGACGGTGCCCCAGTGCCGCCGCCAGCTGATAGCCGTGTCCATCCGAACCGGTGGCGGCAGCGGAACGACCACCCGTGGCGAGGATGGTCTTCGCGGCCCACAACTCCCGATCCCCATTCCCGCGGAGAAGGAATCCCCCGCCATCGCCGAGAATCTCTTCGACTTTCCACTGCGGGAGGATCTCCGCTCCAGATTCCGTGACGGCCTCCCGCAGCGCGTCCCGGACTTCACGTGCCTTCCCCGAAACAGGGAAGAGTTTCCCATTGGCTTCTTCAGTCAGTGGAATCCCGATTTCATCTTCGAAGAAGCGCCGTTGTGCGGCGCAAGTCCAGGTACGCAGCAGCCGTTTGAGGACATTGCGGGAACCTTGGGTGTGGAAATCCGTGACTCGGGCCTCTTCGGCCGGAAGGACATTGCAACGCCCACCCCCGCTGGCCAAGATCTTGCGCCCGCAGGCTCCCGAGCCCTCCAGTAAGAGCACTCGAACGCCCCGCCGTGCCGCGAACGAGGCCGCGATCATCCCCGCGGCGCCCCCTCCGACCACGGCGACCTCGGTCCTCAGCAAGGGGCGAGCGAGCTGCCGAGGGCGGTCTCGATTCGTTCCATCCACTCCTCGAAGAGTCGTTCTTCCGCCTCCATGACTTCATCGAGGCGCCGACCGGTGTCGGGTAGTACCCGGTCCAAGGTGCTGCGCATCTGAGCCAGATGGCGCTCCTCGTCCTTCAAAATGGAGGCAACCGAAAACGGACACCGCGCCTCCCGTAAGGCGAGTTCGTAGGAGGGATAGAAGGTCTCGGCACGCATTTCGATGGCTAGGCTCGACAGGAGATAGTTGTGTTCGGTCCTGACGGGTCCTTCGGGGAGATCGGCGAGGGCCGCTTCCGCCGCAGCGTCCACCCCCTGGATATAGGCCTCTCCTGCCGCCCCAGCGAGACAATACTTCTCGGCGTAGGTGGCGACCCGGTTCGGATCCCCGGCCAACTTCTCGGCGGCCCGCTTGAGCCGCAGCGCGTGAGCGGTTTCCTCGAGCAGATGTTGTAAGCCGCTGCCGTCCAGATCCTCGGAACGGCGACTCTTGAGGATCTTCCGCGCCCCGACGTATTCCATGCGGGAAAGCGTATTGAGCATGCGTGCGTGGAGGTGGTCGTCGGCGACCACCATGCGCAGGATGGAGGGGAGGCGCATTCCTCGAGGATCGTAGCGGAAACGGGAAGGGAGACGCGGAAGAAAAAGGATTTGAACCGGATCCAACCTTCGTCGTTTGGCTTCCAGCACAACCCCCCGCAACCTAGCCCCCCTACCGCATGAGTCGTCGCTCGTCGATGTTCCTCGCCGCCATCTGTGCGGCGGCCGCCGTGCCCTCCCTACCCGCTCAGCAGGAACCCGGTCCTCCCCCCAAGCAGGGGAAGGGTCACCCCGAGACCGCAAGGGAGAAACCGAAGAGGGCCGCCGCCCCGGAGGTAATCGTTACCGCAACACGAAGAGAAGAAAAGGTTTACGATATTCCGCGATCGATTACCGTGGTCGACCGGCAGGAATTGTTGGAGAAGGCCCCCCGGACGGTGGCCGAGGCGCTGCGGCTCCAGCCCGGAATCTGGGTCCAGAAAACGGGCCACCTCGGTGGCGCTCCGGTCATTCGCGGCTTCATGGGCAACCAGGTCATCTATCTCTTCGATGGCATCCGCCGGAACACCGCGGGTCTCTTCAAGGGTCCGAACTCCTTCCTGCAGAACATCGACTCCTTGGACGTGGACCGGATCGAGGTCATTCGCGGTCCTGGTTCGGTCCTGTACGGCTCCGACGCGATCGGCGGGGTCATCAATGTGATCAGTAACGAGGAGCTGGGCTTCTCCGCCGCTCCGACTTACGGCGGGCGTCTCTATGGCCGTTACGCCAGCGTCGATCACGAGAACAGCGGCCGGGCC
>CAYVRL010000404.1:0-2579 GCA_964454065.1 uncultured Planctomycetales bacterium
GGCCAGCGCAGCAGGGTACCGTCCGCGGCCAGTTCCCAGCGGGCACCCCCTGGATCCGGGGGGCGGTCTCCGGCGGCCCACCAACCCAACAAACGCAAGGCCCCGGAGGAAGCGCCGCCCTCCGGCCCCCAGCGCGGCGCCCGCAGGGGCTGGAATTCGAGCCAGGGGAGGTCCGGTTCCGCGGCGAGTCGCTCCAGGCGTCCCGGCTCGGCGGGACGCACCAAGGCCCAGACTCCCCCGCCCACGACCTCGTAGGTCCCCCCGGAAAGGGGGCGCAACTCCCACCCGCTCTCCGAGGGGGGCAGGAAGGCCCCTTGCAGGGCCTCGTAGTCCCCCCCCCGCCGAGCCAGGAGTTCGAGACTCCGGCCCGCGGCCCCGCTCTCGCGGTAGAGGATCCGCTGCTGCGCGGGGGCCCGCCCCAGCCAGGCGGCGGGAGGGAGGAGGCACAGGACCGCCCCGGCGCCCAGCCAGGCCCCGCGGGCACGACCGGCGCGCGCCGTCCTCTCCGAACCGGCTGCCAGCAGCAGGTAGCACCCGAGCAACAGCAGCGCCCGCGGTCGGGCCTCCGGATCCTCGAGGGCCCAGGGTCGCAGGCGCGTCGGCAGGGAGAGCGGCAGTTCGGCCACCCGGACCCCGTCGGGCAACTTCCGTTCCGCCTTCGCGGTTCCGGCGAGGGCGGGTGGAGGCGCTCCCAGGAGGGTCCAGGGCTCCCAAGCGACCAGGGCGGACGGGAGAGGGCGGCCCCCGAGGGCCATCAGGGCCACGATCGAGGGGGGAAGCAAGACCCCGAGGGCCAGGAGGGAAAGGCCCCTCCCCCGCCGCCAGACCCGCCCGGTGGCGGCCGAGAGACCGAGCAACACCAGACCCGCCCCGAGCGGGGCGTCGGAACGGAGGAAACGGAACAGCAGCCAGGCGCCTCCGGGAAGCAGCAGATCCGCGCGGAGCCGCGGGCCGAGCGCGGGAGGATCCGTCTCCACCGCGCCCGGGGCCGCGAAGATCGCGCGCAGGAGCCAGGCGAGGAGCAGAGCACGGGAGGGAGTCCAGGCCGGGAAGAAGGCGGTCCCAAGCCAGGGCAGGAGCGGAAGCAGCGCGCCCGGTCTCACCCTCGCGTCATTGCAGGACTTCCGGGATCGGGAGTTCGCCCCCGTCGGGGCCGTACAAGTGGACTCGGGGCAAATCCACTTCCACATTCTCCAGACCCCGCAAACCCGGGTGCTCGGCGAGCACCGCGCGCAGCCGGAGGATCTTCCGCTCGACGGGCATCCCTCCGGGATCGCGATCGGCCACCGCCCGGCCCCAGGAGATCCGGATACCGTCGCGGGTCCGGAAGGCCAGCGCCGGCGGCACCCCCGGCGAGGCGCGGGGATAGCCGGGACGACGCTCGATCCCCACCAGGTCGAGATGGAGCTGGTCGCGCAGGGCGTAGAACTCCGGTGCGGCGCGCACGGCCTCCTGCACCAGCGGATCGGCGACCGCGCGGCCCGCCACGGGGAGGCTGGCATCCGGGTCCAGCGGGACCACCGCCAGCATGGCGAGCAGGTCGTCGGGCAGTCCCGCGGGCAGGACCGCGAGATCCTCCGCCACCCCGACCCGCCGACCGTGGTCGAGGACCGCGAGCAGCGGCCGCCGTGGGCGGTAGCGCAATTCGATTCCGTCCGGCAAGGCGAGTTGGACCTGGATCGAATCCGGCGCCACCCAAGAGACCCCAGCGAGCAGTTGCCGGGCCAGCTCCAGAGAGGACGGATCCAAGAGGTCGGCTGCGGGAGCGCGGGAGAGAGCCCGCTCCAGTTCGGCGCGCCATGGAGCGGGGAGACGATCGGGCCAGGCCTCGGCGCGAAAATGGGACAGGGAACGCAGCCGCGCGGCCTCGAGCGGCCCCGAGGCGAGCCGGGTCACCCCCTCGTAAACGAAGGCCCCCACGGAGAGCAGGGCGAGCAGCCAGAGGGGCCAGCGCAGGGACATGATCCTGTTCTAGCTTGACCGGCCCTCGGAAGCCAGAGAGGATGCGCGCCGATGCCGCCCTCCGGCCCCACCCGATTCAAGGGTTTCACCCTCTCGCCCTTCCAGGAAAAAGCGGCGCGGGCCCTGGATGAGGGCCACGATCTCCTGGTCGCGGCTCCCACCGGGGCGGGCAAGACCCTGGTCGCCGAGTACGCGATCCACCGCGCGCTGGAGCGCGGCCAGCGGGCCCTCTATACCGCGCCGATCAAGGCCCTCTCCAACCAGAAGTTCCGCGACTTCCGCGCCGACGAAGCCATCCGCGACGCCGGCCTGATGACCGGGGACGTCACCCTGCGCGGCGACGCTCGGGTCCTGGTGATGACGACCGAGATCCTGCGCAACTCCCTCTTCGAGAATCCGGAGACCCTGCGCGACGTGGGAGCGGTGGTCTTCGACGAAGTCCACTATCTGGACGATCCCGAACGCGGCTCGGTCTGGGAGGAATGCTTCCTGTTCCTGCCGCCGGAGATCCGGGTGGTCTGCCTGTCCGCGACCATCGCCAATCTGGGGCAATTCGCGGCCTGGCTGGAACGCGTGCGCGGGCGGGCGGTGACCGGCGTGGAAGAACGCAAGCGACC
>CAYVRL010000405.1:0-2578 GCA_964454065.1 uncultured Planctomycetales bacterium
GCGGGGTGTTGACCGGCGAGGTGGACGATCTGGTGCTCCTCGACGTGACTCCCCTGAGCCTCGGGATCGAGACCCTGGGTGGAGTGATGACGGTCCTCGTGCCCCGCAACACCACGATTCCGACCACCAAGAAGGAGATCTTCACCACCGCCGCCGACCAACAACCCAGCGTGGAGGTCCACGTCCTCCAGGGCGAGCGCAAGATGGCTCGGGACAACCGCAGCCTGGAGCGTTTCCACCTGGACGGGATCCCCCCGGCCCCGCGCGGCGTTCCCCAGATCGAGGTCTCCTTCGACATCGACGCCAATGGGATCCTCAACGTCTCGGCGCGCGACCAGGGCACCGGCAAGGAACAAAAGGTGCGCATCGAACAATCCTCCGGTTTGTCGGAACAGGACATCGAGCGGATGCGCGAGGAGGCCGAGCGCTTCAAGGAAGAGGACGCCAAGGCTCGCGAAGCCGTCGAAGCGCGTAATCAGGCCGATCAGGAGGTCTACCAAGCCCGCAAACTCCTCAAGGAGCAGGAGGGGAAGATCGACTCCGCCGAGGCCGAGGCCGTGAAGGCCAAAGCGGACGAACTGGAGAAGGCGGTCCAGTCCGGAGAGACCGCGCAACTCGAAAGCCTCCGCGGGGAGTTGAGTACGCTGGTTTCGAAGATCGGCGAGAAACTCTACCAGGAAGCCGCGGCGGCGAGTGCGACGACCGGCGCGGGTGGGGCTTCGGGGGCTTCGACCTCGAACCAGGAAAACGGCGACCAAGTGGTCGACGCCGACTACGAAGTGAAGGACTGACCGCCTGCGGGGGTCGGGTCCTATCCTTGCCACCCGATGATCCGCGCCGCCTCCCTGTGCAAGCACTTCGGTCCCGTGCGGGCCGTCGAGGGCTTGAGCTTCACGGTGGCGCCGGGGGAGATCCTGGGATTCCTGGGGCCCAATGGGGCGGGGAAGACCACCACCCTACGGATCTTGGCCGGTTTCCTGCCCCCGACGTCCGGGCAGGTCTCGGTCGCCGAACACGATCTGACGCAGGCCTCCCTGGCCGCCCGGCGGGCGCTCGGGTACCTCGGCGAAGCCTTCGCCGCCCCCTCCGAGTTGCGAGTGGGGGAATACCTGCGTTACCGAGCCGCCTTGAAGGGGCTTCCCCGGCGGGCGCGCCTTCCTCGCGTCACGGAACTCGCCCGGCAGCTCGGATTCCAGGACCGTCTCCGACAGCCTTTCGGGGCCCTTTCCAAGGGTTTCCGCCAGCGCATCGGTCTCGCCGACGCCCTCCTCGCGGATCCACCGGCCTTGCTCCTCGACGAACCCTTCGGCGGTCTGGACCCCCTCCAGCGCCTGGATTTCCGCAATTTCCTTCGCGACCTCGCCTCTTCGGGAAAGGCGATCCTCTTCAGCTCCCACGTCCTCCCCGAGGTCGAAATGCTCGCCGACCGCATCCTGATCCTCGACCGCGGGCGGATGCGTGCCCTCGGGGAACGCCAGGAACTCCTCGACCGCCTCGGTGCCCGGCGCCGGCTCCGCGTCCTCAGCGAAGGGAATCGCGAAGCCCTCCTCCAGGCGGTGCGCAGCGCGTACCCCGACGGTCGGGCCGAACTCCTCGCGGACGGCACCCTGCTCGTCACCCTGGGGCGCGGCCGGAGTGCACCGGAATTCTTCTCCTGGCTGGCGGCTCGTGGAGAGCCGGTCCTGGAGTTCGGCCCCGAAACCACCCACCTCGAGGAACTCTTCCGCCTGTTGCTCGAGAGCCCCGATCCGGACATGGAAGGATCGCCATGAGAGCTTTCCTCGCCCAACTCCGCAAGGAGAGCCTGCAACTCGTCCTGGCTCCCTCCGCGTACCTGTTGCTCGGGGTCTGGTTCCTCCTCAACGGGTTCCTCTTCCTGTATGCCCTGGACTACTCGCCTGCGGTGCAACGGGATCTGGGTCTCCTGCCCCAGTACCTCTTCGGCTCCAGCCTCCTGGTCTGGCTGTTGCTGCCCGCCTTCCCACCCCTGCTCACCCTCCGTCTCTTGGCCGAGGAGCACCGCCTGGGCACCCTGGAATCCTTGCTCACGGCTCCGATCAGCGATGCCGCGGTGGTCCTCGCCAAATTCCTCTCCGCGTGCCTGTTCTTCCTGCTCTTCTGGGGCGGAGTCCTGTTCCTCTTCCTCCTCCTCCAGTGGAACGGAGGTCACCTCGACTGGGCCCAGGTGTGGGGCGGATTCAGCGGCGCCTTCCTGACCAGCATGTTGTTCCTCGCCACCGGTTTGTGGGCTTCGTCCTGGGGAGGGAATCTGGTCCTCGCAGCGGGTGGCGGGGCGGCCCTCAACTATCTGCTCCTCTTCCTGCCGACTCTCGGGGAGCGCGCCCCGGGTCTGCCTGGAATCGTCGCGCGAGCGATGCACATCCCCAACATGTTGGATCGGGGCTTCGCGGCCGGGTTGGTCGACAGCTACTCCTTGGTCTTCTTCCTCGGTCTCTCGGCTTTCTTCCTCTTCCTGACCTGGGTGCGACTGATCTCCCGGAGGTGGGTTCCTTGAGCCGCCGACTGCGTCTCGGAATGCTCATGAGCGCGGCGGCCTTGGTCGCCCTGCTCCTCGTGG
>CAYVRL010000406.1:0-2571 GCA_964454065.1 uncultured Planctomycetales bacterium
AGGTGCGTTGTTTGGCCTGAGCGTAGTCCTCCGCGGCGTCTTCGGCGGCGGAAGTCACGGGCCGGGTCGCCCAGGCTTCGGGGTCCAGACCCAGGTGATAGGGCAGGATCCGATTCCCGCAGCAGACGATCATCGCCCGCCGGATCGCGTTTTCCAGTTCGCGGACGTTCCCGGGCCAGGAGTACTCCCGCATCCGCGCGATCGACTCCGCCGAGAGCTCGGGCGGGGTCTGACCGCTACCCAGACACTCCTCCGCGGCTTCCACCAAGAAGTGCAAGGCGAGAGGAAGGAGATCCTTGGGCCGCTCCCGCAACGGGGGCAGATGGACCCGAACCACTTGTAAACGGTAGTAGAGATCTTCGCGGAAGGTGCCCTCGCGGACCATGGCCTCGAGATTGCGATTGGTGGCGGCGATCAACCGATAGCGGACCGGCACGTCCCCGCCGCCACCGATCGGGCGCACGACCTTCTCTTGCAGCACCCGGAGCAGCTTGCCCTGGAAAGCCGGGGACATCGAAGCCAGTTCATCGAGGAAGACCGTGCCGCCGCGGGCTTCCACGAAGAGGCCCTCGCGATCCCGATCGGCGCCGGTGAAGGCCCCCTTGCGATGGCCGAAGAGTTCGGATTCCAGGAGGGTGTCGGGCAGGGCCGCGCAGTTCACCGCCAGGAAGGGAAGACGAGCGACCGCGCTGCGGCGATGGATGGCCCGTGCCACCACCTCCTTTCCACTTCCACTCTCCCCCTCGATGAGGACCGGAACCGGGCGCGGGGCCACTCGTTCCACCAGCTCCAGGACCCGGAGCATGGCCGGGTCCTCGGCGATCATCGCCCCGCCGCCGCTCACCCGCCGCCGCCCGGCCAGCAACTGACACCCGAGGCGACGGACGATTCCCAACACTTCCTCGTTCTCGAAGGGTTTGGTCAGGAAATGGGCGGCACCCGCGCGCATGCACTCCACCGCGGCCTGAATGGTACCGAAACCCGTCAGGATCACGACCGCGGTTTCAGGGCGCCTCTCTTTCACGGCTTCGAGCAGCTCCGAGCCGGTTTTCCCCGGCATCATCAGGTCGGTCAGGACCAGATCGGCGGGGGACTCCTCGAAGGCGGCGAGCGCCGCGGCGCCGTCCTCCGCGGCCCGGGCGTGAATCCCCAGAACCTCCAGGAGGCGCACCAGACCGAGCCGGATGTCCGCCTCGTCGTCCACGACCAGGACGCGAAGCTCGGAGAGTTCGCTGGGATGGATGCTGTTCATCGGGGAAGGGATTCCTTTTCTTTCATCGTTTCCACGAGACGCAGGCGGACCCGGAAAGTGGTGCCCCGCTCGGAACTTTCCACCAGTTGGAGCCCGCCCCCACACATCTCCAGGATGCGCTGAGCGGTAGGGAGCCCGAGACCGGTCCCCTCTCCACGCGGCTTGGTGGTGAAGAAGGGCCGGAAGATCGCTTCCCGATCCTCGGGCGGGATGCCGTGTCCGGTGTCGCGAACTTCGACCAGGATCTGGGTTCCCTCGTTGAAGCTGGCGATTTCCACCCGGCCTTCGCCATCCACGGCTTGAATGGCATTCATGAGCAAATTGACGAATACCTGGCGGAACTGGACTTCGTCGCCGTGGACCATGGAACGATCGGCTGCCAGATCCCAACTGATCTCCACGGATTTCCGGCGCGCCAAGGGTTGAAGGAAACGAGCCGCGTCTTCGAGGATCTCGTGAAGATCCATCTCGCTGGTTTCAGGGGGAGAACCAGTCGCGTAACCGAGGAGTTCCGCGATGACTTGTTTACAGGTCTGAGTGTTGCGCGCGATGACTTCGACGTTCTCCCGCAGCGGGGAATCCGCGGGTAGCTTGGCCTCCAACATTTGATTGAAGAGACTGATCGAGGCGAGGGGATTGTTCAGCTCATGGGCCATGGTCGCCGCGACCTCCCCCAGCACCGCCAAACGCTCCTGGTGGATTTCCCGCTCGTCCCGCGCCACCCGCTCGCTGATGTCCCGGCTGACCAGAATCCGCCCATGTCGGCCCGTCGTGGTGAGAGGAACCGGGGTGACGTGGACTTCATAGATCCTCCCCGCGCTCTCGATCGCACAAGAGCGGTCCTGGGCGTTGGGATCCAGCAGACAATCCACGCAGTCCGGTGAGCTTCCCGCGGAATCGAAAGGGCAGTTGTGCGCCGAGGCCCCGGCCGGGGTGCCTCGCTTGCCGCGCAGGATCTCCAGTAGCGGGCCCGCGGCATGGTTGGAGAGCAGGACTTCCCCCTCGGCATCGAGCACCACGAGCCCGTCGCGCATGGTGGAGATCACGCGATCGAGACGGTCCCGCTGATCCCGCAGCTCCAATTGACGTTGTTTGAGGATCTCGGCACTGGCCTCCAGCTCCGAGGTGCGGCTCTCGACCGCCGCGGCCATCAAGTTGAAAGCCCGGGCGAGTTCGCCGACCTCGTCCTCGGAATCGATCTCGACCCGGGCGGAGAAATCTCCACCCCGGATCCGATGCGCCGCGGCACGGAGCTGGATCAGCGGATTGGCCAGATAGCGGAGCGGGAAATAGAGCAGCAAGACCGAGAGCGCGGCGAG
>CAYVRL010000407.1:0-2569 GCA_964454065.1 uncultured Planctomycetales bacterium
CGATCTGGGCGAGCGCGTACTCCACGTAGTAGAAGGGAACTTCGTAGAGATGGAGCTGCGCTTGCCAGCGCCACGCCCGCTCGGCTTCCAGGCCGCTCCAGTCGATCCCGGGTTGGAAACGCGAGAGCAGCCCCTCCCAGGCGGCCCGGCGCTGCTCGCGGTCGTGTCCCTCATGGGTGTAGAGCCAGTGCTGGAAGGCGTCGATGGTGGCGATCCAGCTCAGGCTGGAGGGAATCCCCTCCAGTTCGTCGCGCCAGGCCCGGCGCGCTTCGGCCCCCGGATAGACCGCATCCAGGTGTTCGAGCGCCATCGCCTCCATGCCCATCGAGGCGACCTCGCAGAACTCGATCGGCGCCATCCGGTAGCCGAGCGGCTCCCGCTCGCGGGAGAGCAGGGCATGTACCGCATGGCCGCTCTCGTGGAGGACGGTCTGCACTCCGTCGTGGGTGGGCGAGGAGTTCGAGAAGATGAAGGGCCAGCGCTGGTCCTCGAAGGTCTCCATGAAACCGCCGGGTCGTTTGTGCGCTCGGGTGTCGAGGTCGAGGAGTTCCTGCTCCTCCATCCAGCGCAAGTCGGCACCGAAGTCGGGATCCACCCGATCGAGGATGCTCGCGCTGACGGCCACCTGCTCGGCCTGGTCGCGGAAGGGCTGGAAGGGCGGCAGACCGCTGGGATCCACCGCGGTGTCCCAGGGGCGCAGGACCCTGAGCCCCAAGAGTTCGCGCCGTCGCGCATCCATGCGCGCGATGACCGGCAACACGTGGCGCTCGATGTTGCGGTGCAGGGCCAGACAGTCCTCCGGGGCGTAGTCGAAACGCCCGAGTTCCTGGTGCTTGTAGTCGCGGTAGTTCTCGAAACCGGCATTGCGCGCGATTTCGGCCCGCAAGGCGAGCATCCGATCGAAGAGCTCTTCCAGGGTTTCGTGGTCTTGCAGACGCCGTCCGACCCCCGCCCGCCAGCTCTCCTCGCGGGTGGCGCGATCGGGTTCTTCCAAATAGGGAGCGAGCGCGGGCAGGGTCAGGGTGCGGCCGCGGAACTCCACGGTCATCCCGCCGCTGATCCGTCCGTACTCGGTGGCCAGTTTTTCCTCCTCCGCCTCCAGAGCCACGTTCTCCTCCCGATAGAGCCGCGCGGCGAGCTCCGCTTCGCGGACGTAGACCTCCCACTGATGGGGATCCAGCCCCGCGCACGCCGAGCAGCCGAGGAAACGCCGGTCGAGACGATCCGAGACCTTCTTGACCTCGGGGATCACCCGCTCCTGGTATTCCAGATGACGCCGCTCGGCTTCCCGGTCGGCGGTGTTCCGAGCGGCCGCGACCGTGTGCCGGGTCGCGACCGCGCTGACCAGGGAATCGATCTCGCTGCGATCCAGGAGCCAGGCCTCGAGGGCCGCCGCATCCGCCAGCGGCCGCTCCTCCAACTCCTGGTACCAGGGGGCGACGTCCTCCCAGCGCAAGGGCAGCCAATCGGTGGGAACGCGCCGCCGCGCGGGTGTGGGGTAGCGATCGCGCGACATGGCGAAAGCCTAGCAAAGCAGCTCACCCCCACTTCTCGGTCGCTGCGTGGATGGGTTCGGTCGATCAGGGAAGGATCGCGGTGACTCCGAGGGTGGAGAGGGTCCAGATGCCGTCGGAGGTGGAAGGTTCCTCCACCACCACCCGACTGTAGAGCGTGTGGCCGATCAGGGCCGCGCGGTCCGGGATCGGAATGGTGATCGCGGCTTCGCCCGTGCCGTCCAGCACTCCGGGGAAGGCGGGCTGGGCGAGGGTCTGGTTCAGGAGCGCCGAGACCCCCAGGAAGGTCGGCCAGTCCTTTCCCACCAGCTCTCCGCCCGTGGGCAGGAAACGCGTGGAGAGCAGCACGTGGAAGGGTTTCAACGGGGCGTTGGGAATCCACAGCGTGGCCTCGAGCGGACTCCCGATCGAGACCTGATCCGGAAGGAACAGCGTCCGCTGCCCCAGGATCGAGATCTGGTAGGCGTAGTAACCCGTATTCCCCGAAGCCGACGGAGAGTAGGACAGATGGGCGATGTCCATCAGGCCATCCCGGTCGATGTCCCCGAGGAAGTAGCTGTAGTTGTTGCTTCCCCAGGTGACTCCATCGTCCTCGATCAGATCGGGCGACCAGGGCTCCAGATCGGGGGGGTAATCCACCACCGCAAGGCGGTCTCCGGTTCGAGGATCCAAGTAAACTTGGTGTCGCGTCGTGATATAGGGCCAAACAGCGCCGTTCACCATGACGGTCAGGACCAGATCCTCCGTGCCAGGAACCCCCGGCACCGGGTTGGGAAAGGTGGGATTCATGAAGAGGTAGGAGAAGCCGCCGCTACTCGGATAGTAGTCCTCCAGGATGCGCCCCGAGCGGGTCCAGATGACGGCCCCGGTTCTCCCATCCCTCATGGTCATTTCGTCCACACTCACCCCGAAGACATCGGGGAAACCGTCCCCGTTGGCGTCCGTTCCCCAATGGTTCTCCCGGAAGTAGCCAGAATTGGCTTGCTGCGGCCCACGAACCGACCAGATCGTGCTGCCGTCCCGGCCGGAGAAAGCCTGGTAGATGTAGTCGAAGG
>CAYVRL010000408.1:0-2566 GCA_964454065.1 uncultured Planctomycetales bacterium
CCCCAGACGAGTGAGGATGGTCTCGAAGGCGCGGTCGAAATCGGCACCGGTGCGATCCAGTTTGTTGATGAAACAGATCCGCGGCACCCCGTAGCGATCGGCCTGCCGCCAAACGGTTTCGGACTGGGCTTCCACGCCGGCCACCCCGTCGAAGACCGCCACCGCGCCATCCAGCACCCGCAAGGAGCGCTCGACTTCCACCGTGAAGTCCACGTGGCCGGGGGTGTCGATCAGGTTGATGTGGCGATCGCGCCACTGGCAAGTCGTGGCCGCGGAGGTGATCGTGATGCCACGGGCACGTTCGTCCTCCTGATAGTCCATCGTGGCGGCACCGTCGTGGACCTCGCCGATCTGGTGGGTCCGGCCGGTGATGAACAGGATCCGCTCCGTGACGGTGGTCTTGCCGGCATCGATGTGGGCCATGATCCCGATGTTGCGAATGGCTCGCAGTCGGGCTTCTTCCTTGGGATCGAGGGACGGAGCGGGGGCGGGGGTCACGGTGTCGGCGGGCATGCTTCTTACGACGATGGTGGCGATTCTGGGGGCCTCATGGAGCGGCAGCGACCCCGAACCGCGTCGGAGGCGCGCTGGGAATGCGCTGAAGGACTTCTCCGAGGCGCGGGAAGCCCTACATTCTACCCTGGAAACGGTCGCCTCACCACAGCTTCCCCATGGCTCTCGCCCGCCCCCGCCGCGAACGCGCTCTCCGTCTACGCGTCCCCGCCTCGACCAGCAACGTCGGGCCGGGCTTCGACGCCCTCGGAATCGCCCTCAATCTCGCTCTCACCGTCTCCTGGGAACCCGCGGACCGAAACCGTTTGGAACGGACCGGGAGCCTCGCGGAATCCGTTCTTCCGAGCGGCCGCGACCCGGTCCTGCGAGGCATGCGGCGGGCGGCGATCCTGGTCGGGGGCAAGCTCCCCACCGGCGCCTTGCGGGTCAGCGCTCCCTTCCCGCCCGGCCGCGGCCTGGGGGCCAGCGGTGCCGGCCTGGTCGCAGGACTCTTGCTGGGAGCGCGGCTCTGCGGTGGCCAGATCCCCGAGGAAACCCTGCTCGAGGAGGCGATCGGGCTGGAGGGCCACCCCGAGAACGCGGTGGCTTCGCTGCTCGGCGGCGCTCACTGGTCCGCCCCCCGGGAAGGAGGCGGCTGGGTGCACTTGCCGCTCACCCTGCACCGCGATCTGCGCTTCCTGGTGGTGGTGCCTCCCTATCCGCTCGCCACCTCCCGGGCCCGGGAGGTCCTTCCGAGTTCGGTCTCCTTCGCGCGGGCGATGGGTCAAGCCCGGCGCACTCCGGTCCTCCTCGAGGGTCTGCGCAGTCTCGACCCGGTGGTCCTGCGGAGCGGCATCCAGGACGAACTCCACGTGGACGCGCGCCTCAAACTCCTGACCGGCGCCAAACCCATGCTCGAAACCGCGCGCGCCGCCGGGGCCTTGGCCGCCACGCTCTCGGGGGCGGGCTCCTCGCTCCTGATCCTGACCCGCAGTGGTCGGGTCCAGGCCGTGGAGGAACGGCTCGGGGCGCGGGTGAAACGGCTCTGGGGCGAATCGGGGAACGTATTGCGGGCGCGGGTGGAGACGCGCGGGGCGACCTTCCTCTAGGCCATCGCCGCGCCGCCGTTTGCGGCCCGATCGGCGGCCTTGCGCACCGCTTCGAGGTCGAGGCCGTCGAGCCGTTCCCGAGCCTCGGGGAGATCGGGAGCGGGGAGGGCGAAACGTCGCAAACCGGCGCCGACCAGCAGTTCCATGACCCGGGGGGCGGCCAGCAACTGCCCGTAGGCGGTGAGCGGAGTCTCGAGGGCTTCCGCGACCTGGGCGATCTTGTGGACCGCCCTCAGGACCACGGGATGGAGACCGTTCAGACAGGTGGTGTCGCGTGCGTTCCGCTGCTGGCGGTCGAAGGCGAGCAGGTACTGGGCCAGGCCGTCCAGCGCCAGGAGGGCGAAGTCCGCGGCCTGGAGGAGTTGGCGGCAGAGCAGGGCCGAGGCCGGATTCTCGAAGACGACCCCGAGGCGGACCGGGTGGGAAACGTCGACACCGGCGAGGCGGAGTTCGGCGCGGGTGGCGTCGAGGACCTCGCGGACCCGGCGGAGATCGTCCACGGTTTCGACGAAGGGAACCGCGACCCGCGCGACACGGCCCTCCGAGGCGCGAAGGATGGCGCGCAGCTCCAGGCGCAGGAGTTCGGGGTGAGCCAGCAGGAGACGGCAGCCACGTTGGCCGAGAGCCGGGTTGGGCTCCCGTTCGGGAAAGAACTCGGGGAGGGGACTGGTCGAGTCCAGATCGGGCAGACGGAAGTTGACGCAGGCGGAGCTGCTCACCACTTGGCGGTAGAGGGCCGCGAGGGAGACTTCACGCGGCGCACCGTGGCGCTGGATCACGGGGAGCTCGGTGCGGTAGAGGCCGACTTCCTCGACTCCGATGCGGGCCGCGGTGCGGACCTCGCGGACGCTGCCCGCGGCGGCGAGCAAGCGGAGCGGAGTGCCGTCGTCGAGGGTCGGCTGGGTGAGACGTGGGGTGTCCTCCTCCATCGCGCGATTCTGAGCCGCGGCGATGGCATCCCCGGT
>CAYVRL010000409.1:0-2565 GCA_964454065.1 uncultured Planctomycetales bacterium
AGGTTACGGAATTGAGGATCGATCGCCTCCACCCTCCTGGGCCAGATTCCGGTCATGGACCCATGCCCTCACCTCCTCCACCAACGCATCCAGCATCTCCTCCTCAGGAACGATCCTCACTTGTTTCCCATCCCGATAAAGGATTCCCTTGCCTCCGCCGCCGGCGATCCCGATGTCCGCCTCGCTGGCTTCTCCAGGTCCATTCACCACGCATCCGAGTACGGCGATCTTGACCGGCGCGTCCTCACCCGCGAGCCGATCCTCGAGATCGTTCATCAACTTCTCCAGGTCGATCTCGATTCGCCCGCAGGTTGGGCACGCGATCAGTTCCGGGCTCGTCACCCGGGCGCCCGTGGCTTTCAAGATGTCGAATGCCACGGGAATCTCGAGAGCCGGATCCCCGGTCAAGGAAACACGAATGGTGTCGCCGATCCCTTCCAGGAGCAGTGCGCCCAAACCCACGGCGGACTTGAGGGAACCATAACCCGGTCGTCCGGCCTCGGTGACTCCCAAATGGAGTGGAATGTCACTCTGGGCCGCGAAAAGACGGTTCGCCGCCAAGACGGTTCGCGTATCCGTGGACTTCAGGGATACGACGAAGTTGCTGAAGCCCAAGTCCTCCACCGTTCGGCAGTGGCGCATCGCGGAATCCACCATCGCATCGGGGGATGGCCAGCCATGGGTCTCCAACAGGTCCTTCTCCACCGAACCGGAATTCACGCCGATTCGCAACGCCACTCCCGCGGCATCCGCGGCCCGGACGACTTCACGCACACGATCCAGCGAGCCGATGTTCCCGGGATTGAGGCGAACCTTGTCTACGCCGGCATCGATCGAACGGAGAGCCAAGCGATGAGTGAAATGAATGTCCGCGACCAGGGGAATCGGGCAGGCGCGCCGGATCTCCGGCAAGGCGTCAGCGGCCCGGTCGTTGTTGACCGTGACCCGGACGATCTCGCACCCGGCTTCTACCAAACTCTCGATTTGCCCGATCGTGGCCGAAAGATCCCCGGTATCCGAGCAGGTCATGGATTGCACACGAATGGGATGACCGGAACCGATCTCCAGGTTGCCGATCCGCACCGTTCGGGTGTTCCTACGGATGCTACCCATGGTCCCCTCAGCGCCAGTAAGGCATCACCCGACTCACCCACGCCCGACAGTTCGCCCGGTCCGCCCCCAGTTCCAGATGTTGCCGCAGGAAAGCGGCAACTGGGAGCTTCGCGGCAAAGTCCTCTGGAAGCATGGCGTACCAGACCAGCGGAGCGCAGGTCACATCGGCGGCACTCATTCTCTCGCCGCAGAGATACTCCCGCCCCGTGAGCGCCTTTTCCAACGTGGACGTCTGCTCCAGGAAATCGGCGGCCGCAATTCCCGCGGCCTGCTCGTCCACGACGCCTCGGAAGAACATGCTGGGAAGGGGAACGAAGGACTCGAGCAAGGCACTGCGCCCGAAGTTCTCCCAGTGTTCGATCTGGTGATGGAGTTCGGGATCCTCGGCATACAGCCGGGGCGTGTCCCGGAAGGAACTGTCCAGGTGGCGCAGGATCGCAGCAGAATCCCAGACCGGAAGTTCGCCATGCATCAGCAACGGCGTCAACGGCTGTCCCGAAAGCCGTAGCAGCTCGGAACGGTCCATGGGGTCGACCTCCACCCGCTGGTAGGGAAGGCCCTTGAAGTTCAATGCGATCCGTGCCTTCATGCAGTTGGGCGACGGAGGCAGTTCGTAGAGGGTGAGGGTGGCGCTCATGGACCCCACAGGTTACGCAAGAGGGCTGGCGCGGATGCGGCGGGGCGGTTATCCAATGGCGTGCCGATTCCGCTCCAACAGGGTTTGCTCTACGGTCCCGTCGACTCCCGCCGCTACGGGCGGAGTCTGGGTGTGAACCCGCTTCCCGACGGGCGCAAGCTCTGTTCGATGGACTGCCTCTATTGCCAGTACGGTTACACCCGGGCCCAGGAGAGCGCCTCGCGAGCGGAACTTCCTTCTGCTCATGCTCTTGCGCAAGCCTTCGAGCAGACCTTCGCGCGTCTCGCGGCCATGGGGGATCGACCGGATCGCATTACGGTGGCCGGAAACGGGGAACCCACGCTGCACCCGGACTTCCCGACCTGGAGCCACGCTCTGGTCGAAGCCCGGGACCGCTACCTTCCTGCGGCACGAATCGGAATCCTCAGCAACGGTCTGCACTTGGAGAAGGAGGGCGTACGCCAGGCCCTCGGAGCCTGCTACGACGAGGTCGCGGTCAAGATGGAATGGGGCTCGTCCGGCTGCTTCGCGGAGCTGACCCAATCGCCAGCGAAGGGATTTCGTCGGATCCTCCGGGGACTGGCCCTGTTGGACCGTTTCGTGGTCCAAGCGCTCTTCGTCCATGGGCCGATCGCCGACAACGCCTCCCCGGAAGAAATCGCGGGCTGGCTCAGGAAGCTCCACGGACTCCGCGATCGGATCGAGAAGGTGGAGATCTACTCCCTCCAGCGCCCCCCAGCGGCGGCGGGGTTGCTCGGGGCCGTGGATCTCCAACGCTTGCAGGGGATCGCCGCCAGGGTACGGGAGCTCGGCAT